>PAWC01000025.1 GCA_002713385.1 Fidelibacterota bacterium | reverse complement strand
GGTCAACATGAGACAGCCCATTCAGATCCGATCTATATTGGTATCTTTACATCTTGGGTAGACGATTGGCTTATCGGTGGAGACCTAGATATGACCAAAACATCCAGTGATGAGTATGATCATATTATTGGTGGTTATGATTGGGAAGACCTCAATGGCAACGGTGAGATCGACACCGATGAGGGTGAAATGATTGTTACTGAGGGCGAGCCAGGAGATGCTGGTTGGGGTGCTTATAACGAATATGGTCAAAAAGAAATAGGCAGTGCCAAAAGACGCACGATTCAAAATGAGCTCGATAAGCTTGTCCATAACTTCGGAATGGAATACTGGTATGGCAAATATTTTGCTCTGCGAGCGGGATATTATTATGACAAAACTGGAAAGATCATGAATCCTACTTTTGGCGTTGGTTTACGCTTTGCAAACTACGGCTTTGATTTTGGTTATACCTCTGGTGAACCAGACCATCCACTTGCAAACACCATGCGTTTTTCTTTGAATATGGAATTCTAACATTCCATATTTTCTATTTAACAAAAATTCTAATATGAAAAGCCTATTATCACTATTCATGGTATTGATAATGTATTGTCCGCTATCTGCAGATATAATTGGAGATATTACTGTAAAAATTATACGAGTTTCCTTTCAGAATGATGACCTTGATGGAACAACGGGAAATGGCGATTTTCTGTATTTAACTGGATTGGATTTGTGCAATGAATACACGATCGATCCATTGCCGCATGACAAATTTTATTTTGAATCACAATTAATGGCGGTGGATAATTATTTCAGAGCTGTATCATATGGAAAATTTGGTATAGATCTTGGTAACTCACGAGTATACCCGGATGAAGATCAGTCTAGTTATATCCTTTCAAATACAATGGATAATTACCATCCTTATGCAGAAGATGATCTTCATGAGCAAAGACTTACTGAATTATTTAAAGAAGCTGTTGAATTGGCATATTTTACAGATGGAATAGAAATAACAAGTGCTGAAATTGTCATAATTATCCATGCCGGAATAGGTCAGGATTTTTCGCTCCCATTTTTAGATCCAACTCCCGAGGATATTCCTTCAACGTATGTTGATGCTGAAATGCTGCAAACATACAATAATGGCCCCATTACCATTGGTAATTCGACAGTGGAACACGGAATTATTTTACCGGAGACGCAAAATCATCTTTTCTATGACATTGCTGAATCTATGTTTTCCACTTCATCAACTCCTTGCGAATATCAATTTGGTCTAACCGGAACTTTTGCTCTTATGATGGGTTTTGCCGTGGGATTACCACCCTTATGGGATACGGAATCCGGTGAAAGTGGAATTGGTATTTTCGGACTCATGGACCAAGGATCTAATAATGGACGAGGTTTAATACCATCTACGCCTGATGCATGGACAAGAGTGTATGCCGGTTGGGAAGAACCGAAAGTTGTCAAACCTGGGACAAATGTACAATTAGCCAGTCGATCAGAAGATAATCTTATCAAAGTGGATATCAATTCAGACGAATATTTTTTAATCGAGAATCGAACCAACTGGTTTCGGGACAGTGTATCCATCGACTCATCTCGGTATCTTATGTACGAACAAAGTGGAAATGAACAACGTTATCCACCATTTGTGGAGGTATTGTTTGATACTGTCGAAATTGAAAAGGATGAAAATGGTGTCGTCACTTCTATTCCCGACTATGATCTTGGTTTACCTGCTTCTGGGCTTTTGATCTGGCATATTGACGAAAATCGTATTAATTCAGGTTTAATATCTTATTCTGTAAATGGAGACCGTGAAAATCGCGGTGTAGACTTGGAAGAAGCCGATGGAGCACAGGATATCGGCTATCCCAATATATTTCTCTTTACGGACCCCACAGGCGGCTATTTTGGCGATATGTGGTTCCAAGGGAATCCTGAATATGAAGCATTATATGAGAATGATAATGAACCACTAGAATTTGGTCCATTTACATATCCAAATACGAAAAGTAATGACGGCGCCACCACGTATTTGAGCATTAGCAATATGGGACTGCCCAATGATACCATGTCATTCTCTGTCACGAACGCCATGCTGGCATATGGCTTTCCCGATACTTCACTGCATATTGGCTTGATTTATGATCTGGATGGAGACGGAGTAATGGACATCATTGGTGGGAAAGATAGTCTCTGGGTAGCTGAAGAAGGTGACTTTTCAAACAAACTGTATTTTTATTCCACCACAAATGAGATCTATGATTTGTCAGTAGGAAGTTTTGATGGAACAGATCGCTTGATCGTCTTTGAAAAAGACAGCTCAGTTACATATATGAATTATTTTGAGTGGAGTTCAAATCAGAATGATATGGAACAGGTGTTTTATGATACTCTGGATTTTGCAATTGCAGTGTTTGTGAATGATTCTACTGGTGATCATGTGTATAAACATATTTCAGATGATTTCTTTTATTCTGCAAACGTTAAAAATATTGATGGAACTGTCGATAATGTTTCTAACATTTCATCTCTTTCATTGGCAGATATTGACTTGGATGGAAAACCTGAATATTTATTTGTGAGTGACCAATATCCGGATATTCCCACATTTGTTGGTAAACTTGAAGTAAAACACTTAAATGAAGTTTCAGCTTCCGGATTTCCTGTTGATTCTATTTTAAATAGTAAAACTGCTTTGATCAAGAATATGTACGGTGACGATCATCCTGAAATTGTTGTTGAAAATCTTGAAAATGAGATCGTGATCATCAATTGGCAAGGTGATGTGGAATACCGATTAACTGACTATGGTTCATTGATCTGTTTGGGAGAATATGCAGGTAGAAATGCCATCGTGACCAAATCGGCTATTTGGGTGTTTGATGAGATAAGTGAGAACTATGGCAATGAATGGACGTCCACCCACCACGATTTTGGAAATACTCGGACACTGCATTTGAATATTCCCAAACGAATTCCCGAATCTGCATTGATGGACAAAGATAAAACCTATGCCTATCCAAACCCGGTTTATGATGGGAGCGTTAAATTACGCATTGCAGTTGAGTCAGCAGAAAAAGTGGAAATCATAATCTATGATTTTGCAGGTTATTTTATAAAAAAGATTACAATGGATAAATTGATCCAAGGTTCCATTCTTGAGCAATTGTGGAATATCGATGATGTAGAGTCAGGTGTATACTTTGCAAATATTACGGCCACAAGCGGTACAAAAAGTGAGTCAGAGATTTTGAAGATCGGGGTTATCAAATAGTTTATGCAATGCATAAAATTCATTTGCTCAATGACCGTTCTGTCGGCCACGCTTTTTGGTCAATTTCGATACAACCATCCAGAAATTGATTGGCAGACGTTTGATACAGACCATTTCCAAATCCACTTTTATGATGGCACAGAAAGTACAGCACGTGAAGGTGCCTACGTTGCAGAACAGATTTTTTCCCATGTGACCGGTTTATATGATTACGAACCGCCGACCAAAACCGATATAATTTTTACTGACACAGATGATATTTCCAATGGGGCTGCGTATTATTACGATAATAAGATCATTATCTGGGCATCACCATTGGACTTTGAATTGCGGGGCAGTCATCGCTGGCTTCAGAATGTGATCACCCATGAATTTGCGCACATCGTATCGCTGCAAAAAGCTATGAAAGCGGGAATAAAATTCCCCGGCGCGTATTTTCAGTGGATGGATTATGAGGACGAGAAACGGCAGGATGTGCTCTATGGTTTTCCGCAAAAATTGGTGAGCTATCCGTTACCGGGGACTACTGTTCCGCCGTGGCTGGCTGAAGGTTCCGCCCAATATATGTTTGCGGGAGCAAATTGGGATCATTGGGATTCCCATCGCGATATGATTCTCCGTGACAGAATATTGTATGATAATCTGCTCTCATTTACTGAAATGAATACATTTGGGAAAAAGGGTATCGGCAATGAATCGACATATAATGCTGGTTTTGCACTTTGCAGATTTATTGCTGAAAATTATGGTGCAGATGCATTGAAACAGATCATGGTAGAATTATCAAATCCACTTCAATTTTCAATCAATAAAGCGATTGAGCAAGTAACAGGGGTAAGCGGTGTTCAGTTATTTGATGACTTCAAAGAATCGATTGATAATCAATATAATAAATCAACCCAATCCATAAGATTGAATGAGGTTAAAGGTGAAATTTTGGTTAAAAAGGGCACTGCCAATCTTCATCCTAAATGGTCACCGGGTGGAAAGAAGATCGCTTATATTTCAAATAAGGAAAATGATTACTTCGGGCAGACGGATTTATTTTTATACGATTTAGAGAAGCAGAAAAGCAAAAAGTTAGATGGCGGAGCATTGTTCGCACCATCATGGCATTCATCCGGCAAATATATTTATTATACCAAAAAACCAACAATTCCAAATAGGCATGGATCAAAATATTTTGATATTTATGTGTATGACCTGGAAAAGAAGAAAGAAAAACGTATTACCAGGCATCAACGGGCATATAATCCTGTTTTTATTTCCAGTGACAGTTCACTGGCATTTTTGTCATCTCATGATGGCAGTCAGAATATTTACCATTTGAATTTGAAAACTGAAAAGATAACGAAATTAACAGACTACGATAATCATTCAATTTTACGTGGATTGAGTTATGATCTTGAAAATCATCGATTGTTATACAATAGAACGCAGCATCATTATCGTGATATTTATTTTTACTCATTTATGGATTCATCAACAGAAGTGTTATTTGCAAATGAACTCTGGGATGAACGTGATATTAATTATTTTAATGGTAAATTGATCTATTCTGATGACAGGTCCGGAATCTATAATCTGCGTATAGATGATGAACACTATGTCACTAATGTATCCGGAGGCGCTTTTATGCCAGATGTAAATGTTAACGGTGATATTGTGTATTCTTTATATGAAAACGGACAATATAAAATTGCTCTATTATCCGATTCTCAAATTGTCGAAAATGATAATGTGGGTTATAGTCCGAATTATTTCATGAGAAATTCTAGACATTCAGATCCTATCGTTAAGCGTGATAATACAGATTCCAAAACGTATACTGACGATTTTACAACTATGTTTGTTTTACCAAGGCTGATGTTTGATTATGAAACTGTCAAACCCGGTTTTTATTTTTATTCATCAGAAGTGTTAGAAAGATTGAATGTATTTGGCGGCGCAACTGTAAATAAAGTAAAAGATGTTGATTTGTTTTTCATATTCGAATTCAAACGATTTTACCCAACACTTTTTGCGGAAGTCTTTTATTTAACGCGCAACATTCAGCAAACCAATTTTTATTCATCTTATGAGTTGGATGATAATTTGAAATTCCGCTTAACACAATTCAATGCCGGTTTACGATTTCCCTTATTCGGAATTACACAAATGGAATTGGTTTCTACTTGGCAGGTTTACAGAGCTTTTGTAAAGGAAACAATTCAACAGGAAAATCTCATGGCCGGTGCGGCTTATGATTATTACAAAGGATGGGTTAATGGTATNAGATGGCAGTTNAACAATGTTAAAAAACTGGCTGACAGCAATATTAATCCTGCAAAAGGGTATACAGTAAATTTATCAGCAATGTATGAAAAAAACGAATTTATAACCGGTTTGAATCTTTCTGATGCAGGAACATTGGTCGCAGATTTTGCTGATAACAATACATGGCGCATTAATATGGATGGATCCTACCATATTTCAATTCCGTATACGAATCGTTGGACGGTATCGCTGGGAACACAAATTAGCTGGCTATCAAATGATAATGTGGATCCTTTTTTCAATTTCTTCGGCGGTGGAATGATTGGCATGAAGGGTTATCCTTTTTACAGCATTGAAGGAACGAGGCAGTTAATTTCTGATATTTCATTGCGGATACCATTATTTNCTCAAAAGCATATTCAATTAGGATGGTTTATTTTACAAAACAGTGTTTTGGGCTTTGTTTATCAAACTGGTAATGCCTGGAATGGTGATTTTGATAAAAATAATTTATTACACTCCAGTGGAATTCAATGGCGATTTAATGGCTTTTCCTTTTATAATTTCCCGACCGCCATAGAGCTTGAAATGCACCGTGGACTCGATAAATTTGAAAAAACGATCAATGATAAAACTTTCATGTATGGTGTCGAAGACAGATTTTATTTCAAGCTCTTATTTGGATTTTAATATGATCAGAATTTTAGGAATAANACTTATATTTACTCACTTGGNAGCGGGCGATCTATTTTTGTATGATGATCGTTTTCAGCCGGTACTTGGTTTAGACTATAACTCTGCAACGAAGTTCATTAAAAATGATACCACTGAATCTTCAGCAACAGATACAGTCGCTTTTGTGAATTATCCTGCAAAGCCCATGCTGTATTCACTAATGCTTCCCGGCTTGGGGCAGTATAAAAATGGTGATCCGCTTTGGAAATCGGCGATCTTTGCCGGGCTGGAAGTGGCATCAATTATCGGCTGGGTGCAATGGAATAAGCAAGCAGAAGATATTCGCAAACAATATGAAATATTTGGCGATAATCACTGGTCATTAAGAAGTTGGGTNGAAAATACACTATTAAATCCCATTGCAGGTCTGATTCCATACGATGATTTCAAACTTGATGGAACTCACAAACTTGAATTGCATTTATTAGGTTCATTGGCCGAAGAATTTGGTGAATACATTTCTTCAGATTCATTAACTGCTCATCCGGAATGGATATATAATGATTATGTTACTGTTTTACAGGATCAGCATTTTTATGAGAATATTGGAAAATATGATCAGTTTGTCGGTGGTTGGGATGATATTCTACAATATTATATTGAAGAAAAAACTGTTGAAGATACGATTGAGATAATTTTGATGACGCCCAATAAGGAAGATTATAATAATCAACGCAGTCGCAGTAATGATNTGTTAAGAATGGCAAATTATGCTGTTAGTGCTATCATGTTTAATCATGTGATCAGCGGAATGGAAGCAGTATTCACAAATCAGCGAAATGCTCGAACCAAAGCAAAACAATCTAATACTGACGTAGGATTATATTATGATCCACGCAATAAATACGGTATTGGCGGTATAAACGTTTCTTACCAATGGTAGATAAATGAAAAAACGCTATTTTATTATTCTCTTTACATCTTTAATCATTACGTCGTGTTCATCCACGAAACCNGNNGANGNAGANCTGCAGNTACAATTTGACCGTGCCATGAATTATCTCGAAAAGAAACGCTATNTGCGGGCNCAGGAAGAATTCAATAGTGTGGCNATTCGGGGTTTGCATACTGATTTAGGAGATGATGCGCAATTCTATTTAGGTGAGTCATATTTTTTAAATAAAGAATATATTTTAGCTATTCCTGAATATGATCGCTTGATCCGGCGCATGGGGTTCAGTGAATATGTTTTAAAAGCACGTTGGCGTATATGTCAGTGTTATGTTGAACAATCTCCTAAATATTATCACGAGCAATCTTCCACAGAACGGGCATTGAGTAAATTACAGGAATTTCTGGATGATTATCCAAANGCAGAATTTCATGAAGAAGCTATAACAACGATTACAGNCATGCGCAATAAGCTCGCTACAAAATTATACGAATCGGGTCGTTTATATATTAAAATGGAAGAGTATGAATCAGCTATCCTAACTTATGAAGATCTGCTTGCAAATTATTATGATACTGAATTAGTAGATGATGCACATTTACAAATCGTTAAATGTTATGCCTTATCTGGTGAGATAGAAAAAGCTGAAGATTATCTGGCAAATAACAGGAAGCAGTTTTNAAATGATGACCTGTTAGCAGAAGCAGAAAAATTAATAAAACAAAATGATAAGAATTAATTAGTTATGAAAAAAGTTTGTCTGTTCGGCGGTACATTTGACCCTCCCCATATTGGCCACTTGCTGGTTGCCCAGACTGTAGCAGAAGTAGAANATTTTGAAAAAATCATTTTTGTTCTNGCAAACCAGNCTCCATTTAAAGATAATATTTCAAAAGTTGANCATCGGCTTTCCATGTTGAAAATGGCTGTTTCCGGCAATCCAAANTTTGATATTTCAGAAATAGATTTGGAGAGAGGCGGAATATCATTCACTATTGATACAATTAAAGAATATAAGAAAACTGATAACCTGGAGGAGAATAAGATATATTATTTAATCGGCAGTGATTCGCTCATGAGTTTTCACAAATGGGAACATGCCGAAGAAATTTTGAAGGAATGCCAGGTCTTGGTTGCCATTCGACCGGGATTCAGGCCAAGTTCCATTCCCAGTTGGGTATTAAAACAAATTCAGTTTGCAAATATCCCCCGTTTTGAAATTTCGTCTACAACTATTCGTAAACGCTGGGGAGAAGATAAGACAATTCGCTACATGGTTACTCAGCCTGTTTGGGAATTTATCAACGCCCATAATCTCTATTCAGAATGACCTTAAGCTTTANATTATTAATTTTGGGTGGTTTGCTCCTTTATTATGGAGCAGAAAAGATTGTCCACGGTGGGAGCCATTTAGCAGCTCGTTTGGGATTGTCTCCACTTCTTATTGGATTAACAATTGTTGCCTTTGGAACATCACTTCCAGAAATGGTAGTGAGTCTAGCCGCAGCAGCTAAAGATCATTCNTCTATTGCGATTGGTAATATCATAGGATCAAATATAGCTAATGTTGGTTTGGTCATGGGCTTGAGTGCGTTCATATTTCCACTGACCATTACGTATTTAAACATTCGCAAGGATCTAATCATTTATATGATCGCTGCNTTNGTTTTTACTTTCTTTTGTTTTGATGGAATGATTAACCGCTGGGAAGGAGCAATCTTGTTTGGAGGCATCATAGGATATTCTTGGTATTCTATCACTCGTCCTCGTCATCGTGTAGAAAAAGATATCTATGGTAAAGATTCAATATCAAAATGTTTTTTCTATCTTTTGCTTGGATCCATTTTCCTATATTTTGGTTCAAAGCTTTTTGTGGAAGGTGCAGTCTCTCTGGCTGAATTACTTGGCGTAAGTAATNTCGTTATAGGAATGTCCGTCGTTGCTCTGGGGACATCATTACCNGAATTGGCTACTTCAATCGTCGCTGCNTTTCATAAAGAANATGGTATTTCAGTTGGTAATATTATCGGATCAAATTTATTCAATATTTTATCTGTCATTGGCTTGGTCAGTTTTTTATATCCACTGCATGTTCCCCTAGAAATCATGCAATTTGAAATACCATTTATGATAGCCTTTGGAGTTGTTCTTTTTCCGATCGCTTTATTGAAGCAGCCTATTTCCAAAATAACGTCCGGTATATTGCTTATAGGCTACATAGCGTTCATTATATTATTATTTAATTAAGCAAAGACCAGCGTTGTTACCACATAAAATTCGTTTATAGATTGAGGTAATGATTCANCTTGAAAATGTATCTTATACATATCGCAAAGGCTTTGGCCTGGCGAATATCGATTTCACAATAGATGATGGTGAATTTGTATTTCTAATCGGCCCCACTGGTTCTGGGAAAAGTACACTATTAAATTTACTGTATATGGAAATTTTTCCAGAAAGTGGTANGGTTACCATTGGAAAATTTGACTCTGATTCAATCAAAAAAAGAAAAATACCAGTTTTACGTAGAACAATTGGAATAGTCTCCCAGAATTATTATTTACTGGATGATCGCAATCTTTTTGAAAATGTGGCATTACCTTTACATGTAATTGGGCACAGTCAAAATGATATTACTGATATAGTNGAAGAAGTCCTGGAAGAAGTTGGACTTACAGGAATGGAAGACCATTATCCTCANGAATTATCTGGAGGAGAACAGCAGCGTGCATGTTTAGCTCGAGCATTGATTAAGGATCCTGATATTATCCTGGCAGATGAACCAACGGGTAATCTTGATCCAGTGACGTCATTTGATCTCATCAAATTACTTGAAGAAATAAATGGCGGAGGTACCACTGTATTTATGGCTTCCCATAATTATAGCTTGATTAAAAGCCGTAATCATCGAATTTTTGAAATTCATGATGGAAAGCTGCGCAGTCAATAATGAATAAGTTTCTTTTTTTACTCGGTGAAGGGTTAAAAAATTTGTGGCGGCATAAATTGACTGTGTTTACTGCTGTCTTCTCTGTTTTTCTGTCTCTCTCTACAATTGGTGTTTTATTCATCGCAGAACAGAATACATATAAACTGATCGAGTACATGAGGACNAAATATAAAATAGAAGTATTTTTCAAAGATACAGTCACCAATGAACAAGCTATTCAGTATGTTCAAGAAATAAGGATGATTCCAGATGTTTACACAACCACACTGATTACGAAGGAAGAGGCTCTCAAAGTGTATAAATCACAATTTGGTGATGATTTAACAGAATTCCTCGATTATAATCCTCTACCTATCAGTTGTGTTGTTAACGTAAAACGAAAATATGATGGTTATTTAATAATTACTCCAATCATTGAGCGTATTAAAAAAATTGAGGGGGTAGATACGGTTAATCATCAAGGACGCCTCATCAGCAGAATTGAAGGCTTTTATGAGCGTGGTATGTTAGGATTGTCGGGGATCGCATTTGCAATCATACTCGTTACAGTCATGATCATAGCCAATACTATCAAACTGACGATTTATTCAAATAAAGACTTGATCAAGGCATTAAAAATGATTGGCGCCACAAATACATTTATCCGTATGCCCTTTATACTCGAAGGAGTCTTGCAAGCAATTCTAGGGGCTATGTTAGCTTCAGTATTACTCTATGGAGCAGTGTATGGGGCAAACGAAATTTTAAGCCAGTTGACTACTTTTACCATCAATGTGCAATGGATGTTTTTAGGCTGGTTATTCCTGATTGCTGTGGTGATAAGTCTCTTTGGGAGCAACCGGGCGATTTCCAGGTTTATAAAGTAATTTCTCCTCGGAATAGCAACTTGTTTCCCAAATTGGAAACTATCTAAATTCTTTACTTATTATGAATATAAAAAAGTCAGAAATCACCCCTCGGGAACAGCAAGTTCTAAAAGCAGTGGTGGAAGATTACATTTTGAATCATGTGCCAATCGGTTCAAATGTGCTCAAGAAAAAACATGCTTTTGACTGCAGTCCCGCCACATTGAGAAATGCCATGGCGAGTCTGGAAAAAAAGAATTTAATGATGCATACATATACATCATCAGGTCGGGTACCCACTGATGTGGGTTATCGCTATTATGTCGATCATTTGATGCAGCAAACTGACACTTTTTTGGAAAACTATAATACGATTGAGAATAAACTGAATATATCATCAAACAGTGTTGATGATATATTGCAGACAACTGCTGCAATGCTGTCCAAGATCTGTCATTTGTTTGGTGTCGCAATGATTCTGGAATATGACCGCAGCATATTGAATGAAATTGAATTGTTGCCTTTATCATCTGATCGCGTAATGGTCGTATTGGGAATGAAGTCCGGATTAGTTAGATCTATTGTACTCAATATGAATGTGGCCATTAGTGAAAATGATATTCTTAATGTAACCGCACTATTAAAAGAAAAATTATTGGGACTAACCCTGAAAGATATACAAAATACGATTGCCGAACGCATGCAGGAATCACCCCTGGCTGATCATGAAATAATTCAAATCCTTTTACAAAGTCCAGAAGAACACTTTATGATTCCTGATAGTGAGTTGGTCTTTACTTCTTCAAATCGAGAATTATTGGATCAACCTGAATATCAGCATGTGGAAAACTTGCAAAAAACATTGGTAGCGATCGATAATGAAAACGTAACACAATATTTTAAAACGTATTTCAATGAACAGAATAATTATATGTTCATCGGGAATGAGAATATGGAAGCAATCTATAATGACTGTACTGTTGTGACACATGTATTCGGTGGATCATCATTTCAAGGTCAGATTGGAATTATAGGACCTACACGTATTCCCTATGCCAATGTTATAAGAATATTGAACAATTTTTCGGAGATCATGAATCGTGTCTGTTAAAACAGAAAAAGAAAAGAAAACTAAGAAAACAAAACATAAGAAAAATAAAGTTAGCAGGGAACAGCAGCTAGAAAAAAATATTGAAGAATTAACCCTGCAATTAAGTGAAATGGAAGATAAACATGTCCGTCTAAAAGCTGAATTCGATAATTTTCGTAAGCGAAAGGAAAAGGAAATTATTAACCTCTTTCGTTATGAAGGAGAGGACGTCATTAAAAATATGCTTTCCATTGCTGACGATCTTGATCGTATGAAAGATGCAGTAGACCATCCGGAACACAAGGATAGTTCTGATTCGATTAAAAAGGGAATGGATTTAATCTTGCAAAAGATCCATAAACTATTTGAAGAGCGTGGTATCGAATCGTTCTGCGAAGTAGGAGATATTCTTGATTCTGAATTACATGATGCCTTAATGGTCAGAGAAGAAGAGGGGAAAAAGGAAAATGAAATTCTGGAGGTGTTTGAGAAAGGATATAAGTATAAAGACCGCATTATTCGCCATGCCAAGGTTGTTGTAAAAAAAGCATGAGAGATTTATATGATGTCTTGGGAGTCAGTAATAACGCTTCCAATGACGAAATAAAAAAATCATACCGTAAAATAGCTTTAAAATATCATCCGGATAAAAATCCTGGGGATAAAGAAGCAGAATCAAAATTCAAGGAAGCTGCAGAAGCTTATAGTGTATTAAGTGACAATCGAAAACGTCAGCAATATGATCAATTTGGCCATGCAGGTGTTGGGATGGGTGATCAAACTCAAGGATTTAGCGGCGGTGGATTTCATCATATGTCCATGGATGATATTTTTGGCCAATTTGGCGATGTTTTTGGCAGTGATATTTTTGGCAGTATTTTTGGTGGTGGCAGAGGAAGACAAACCATTCGACGCGGACAAGATTTACGTGCAACAATAGAACTCACATACAACGAAATTGTTACAGGTGTTGAAAAAACAATAAAAATCAAACGCCTAGAACATTGTGTAACCTGTCAGGGTAGCGGTGCGGCTCCGGGAGTTAGCCCGACTACATGTCAACAATGCGGCGGTGCCGGTCGAGTACGGCAAATGTCTCAATCTTTTATTTTTCAATCGGTAGTTGAAAGGGAATGTCCTATTTGTAAAGGGACAGGAAAAGTTATTATTAAACCGTGTAAGAGTTGCAGTAATGGACAGGTCAGAAAGAGTGTTTCAGTAAAGGTCAAAGTTCCTGCTGGTGTAGAATCAGGTAATTATATGCGTTTGGATGGGCAGGGTAATAAAGGTGAGTCTGGGCAATCTGCCGGAGATCTTGTTGTATTTTTTGAAGAAGAAAACCATCCGCATTTCGTACGTGATGGTGAAAATGTATTTTTAGAAGCAGTTATTTCATTTAGTATGGCTGCTTTGGGCATATCCATAGAAGTACCTACGATTGATGGCGGAAATGTCAGCTTGAAGATTCCATCAGGAATTCAGTCTGGACAAATCTTACGAATGCGCAAAAAGGGATTTCCTGTAATGCGTGGGTCATCACGGGGAGATCAATTGGTGCGTGTCCATGTGGAAACACCATCAGGATTAAATAAAAAACAAAAATCTATTTTTGAAGAATTGGAATCAAAAGAGAATAAAGTAAAACAATCCTATCGAAAAATTAAACTGTAATGACTGTTTTTACTCAAAAAGAGCGTTTTGTTTTTCAATTCTTAATTATATCAGTAGCTATTGGACTGAGTGTGGGGACGATTCGAAAAACGTATTTTAAACCAGATTTTTCTGAAAAAATAGAAAATGAGATTGCTGAATTCAAATCATTGAGCTTTTATATTGATGAATCAAAGTTGAATTACACTCAAGAAAATTTATCAAAATCGGATGACATTAAACCCAAGATTTCTGTAAAATCGATTAATATTAATACAGCCTTAAAGAAAGATTTGTTAAGATTCCCTAAAATCAATTCTATAACTGCTGAAAGAATTATACAATATCGAGATGTTTTTGGCCCATTTAAATCAATTGAAGGCCTCTTGAATATTAAAGGAATTGGGCCAAAAACGCAGGATCAACTAAAACAATTTATTCAAATAAAGTAATATGGAAAAAAAATTAAGTAAGAGACACTTTCGCTCTGATCTTTTGGAACTGTTTATTATCCTCTCATTTATATTTATGATCATTACTATATACGTTCCCAAAGCTATTTGGGAGGAAGAGGCTGATAAAAAAGATCAAAGCCGGTTTAATATGCAAAATGTTTTTGATGTAGAATCATTTTATAATACACTGACTGATTCTTTTAACATCGATGGTATATGGGCAATTAATCTTATAAATGCTGTCCGGGATTCAATTATGGCTGATTCAACATATTTGAATGATCGGATATTGTCATTAAATGGCAAAGATGTGGCTGTAAACATACCTAAAGGATTTGACGTTGATTTTGACACAACATTTGGTTTTCCTAAAGTCCGTCGTGATACCATTATTGATACAACCCATACTGTTGTGATGTATTTAGAAGAATTAGCCAGAAATGATACCATATTTGTCCAGCATAAAAAGTTAGCTGAATACGAAACTAATCCTAATTTTGTAGCAAGTATTTCCACGGAATCAAAAGAACGTTCTGAGCTGACCAATTATTATGATTCATACCAGCCCGAGGTGTCCATGCTTTCTTGCCCATTAACGAAGGAACTTTACAAAATAACCGTCACAGATGACAAAAGTAGTGTCCGTGTCGCAAGTCCCATAACTGAACTTTACAAAGAACGCCGTTATTTAATATTTTCATTTAAAGCAAATAATCACGGATATATTAATGACGGTCTCCGCAGTTGGGACTAGGGTCTAACTGTGATTAATCTCTCATTTAACGAATCATCGCTCCTATGTTCAGTATGGTCGCAGGGCGATGATAAATCCATTCTAACTCAAATATCTCAAATTTCTCTTACAGGTGATTTGGATGATGCCCGCGGCAATGACAAAGTTTTCAATGCAATTTTAGAACAAGCATTTAAAACTCTATCCAGTGAAGTTCAACTGGATGGCCATGAAGCGTTTGTAACCATTCCAGATTACTGGGTCCATCATGATTTTACCGAAGTAGACGCAGGCATGAGTGCAGCCGATACATGGGATTATATTCTTTGGCAAAAAGATCAGCGGCTTGGAGAAAAAGGTTTAGATTATCTAACCTTTGTTGAAAACATTCAAGATAACATCAATCATGTTATCCACGTCCCCACGCTGCTTATTTCTGATATAAAACTTTCAATCAGTGAATATGGCGCTGAACCCATTTGGCTCGGTACTGAAACAATGGTATTTACAGGACCTACAAATCAAACCTTTGGTGTCATCAGTGATGCTGGTAAAGGATATGATCTTTTTGTTGTTAATAGAAATAAACTATATGCGGGAAGTGTAAGATCTATCAAAGGGGAGTGGAAAGTTTCTAAATCATTTGGGTTTCAATCTAATATTGAAGAATTATTAAAAATTCATAAAAATGCTCCTCGGGAAAATTTAAACCCTGTTTACACTTTAGATAAGTTATCAGAAAAGAAGCAAGAACATTGGTCAAAAAATAAACTGCAGCATGTTAAACCATTTGCTAAAGTAAGTACAGAGAATACAGAAGGACTGGATGAAATGCCGTACCATTTGTTGGCTATCCAAAGCATGATGACTGATGACAAATTCAGCAGATCAAAATTAAATCTTTTTTCTACTGCAGGATTAATAGAAAAAATTGATAAGCCTCAAATTCATGAGGACATGGCTAGAACAATATACACTGTAAAACCAGATAATAAGCAAACCAAACTGGAGGAGAAGGTTCAAAAAAGCATACCAGATTATCTTCAATATGTTGTTGTCTTATTAACCGTCCTTATTTTTATCTTATCAATTATGATGTCAATATATGTAAAAAATCCTGACTTTACTCCCNTTNATNATATCATTAATAAATTCAAAAATGAANAAATGCCGCAACCAATTGTAAAAGTTGAAAAAATTATTGACTCTACTTATCCAAGTCAGTTAGTTGAAATAATGGGTCTTTCAAATTCGATGATTTCTGGAATAGATTTTATTTATAATAATTTCGAGCACAGGAATATCAGTTTTTTATCTGTAAGTGGTAGAGATATGCAGTTGGAGATAATGAATGGTGAGGAACTAGAACCAGATCTAACAGATCTTGGCGCAATGATCAATTATTCAATGCAGGGAATAGATTGTTGTGGAGGATATAAACACTTTTATGATTTTAAGCTGCCATTGAAGAAAGTCACAGAAAACGGAATTACCGGTAGCGTTGATTCGTTCCAGGCTGCAATAGACNCTCTTGATGTATTGGCAAAAAAGCTACAGAGCATTGATAAAGGATCATTAATTCAAACACCCTTTATACTCATAATTACAGGAGAACAAAACAGGATAAATTTTTTTAAGATATTGCAGAGTTTTGAAGAAAACATATTATTAAGAAAATCCATCATCAAAACTGATCCAGAAACAGGTGCNACACAGTCAGTATTTTACATTTCCCTATTTGAGCGCAAAGGTGCTTAATGCGCATCCTGGCCGGCCGTTTTAAGGGCCGTTCAATAAAGACGATTTCGTCAACATCATACCGACCGACCCAATCCCGCATTCGCAAGAGCCTGTTTGACATATTGGGGCCGTTGAATGGTTTATCATTTCTTGATCTATATGCCGGCAGCGGAATCATTGGTTTTGAAGCAGCCAGTAGAGGTTCAGATAATGTTACATTTGTGGAAAATGATTATACCACAATTAAGCTTTTACATGAAAATGTACANAATTTTGAGAAGAATATTTTTTCTATTAATAAGAAATATTCGTTGAATTATTTACAAACATGTAGAGNACATGATATCATTTTTGCTGATCCGCCTTATGCGTGCAAAGAGTTGCCGGAACTGGTTAAATTAGGGCGTGATCGCATAACACCTTCAGGTACCTTTATTCTAGAATCAAGAACTGGTATTGAATTACCTGAAAGCGAAGATGTAAGGATTTATGGTGACACACAGCTAAATTTCTGGATGAAATGAAAAAAATTATTTACCCAGGCACTTTTGATCCCATAACCAACGGCCATTTGGATATCGCTGAACGTGCGTCGAAATTATTTGATGAACTGATATTTGTCGTTGCTAATAACTCGGATAAACAACAGTTATTTTCCGTAGCAGAACGGATGGAAATGATTAGCAGATCCACTGNCCATTTGTCTAATATAAAAGTTGAAACCACTAAAATTTTGACAGTTGATTTTGCAAAGGAAAATTCAGCACTGGCTATTATTAGAGGATTAAGACATGTCAGTGATTTTGAATATGAGTTTCAAATGGCCATGATGAATTATAATATGGCGCCGGAGATCACAACTATTTTTATGATGCCCAGTGAAAAATATGTCCACTTGAATTCATCTATATTAAAGGATATTGCAAAATTGAAGGGTAATGTATCCGATTATGTTCCGGTGTACGTTTTGGAGCAATTACANTCAAAATTGAATAGCTGAAATATTGTAAATTTTCNAGCTGATTCAGACTNTTTCAGCCTAATCTAAATAATAATTAATGCCAACATACGACTACATTTGTAATAAGTGCGGACATACGTTTGAACTCTTTCAATCTATGACTGAAACACCGCGCAAAACATGTCCCGTATGTAAGCGTGTAGTGCGGCGTTTAGTGAGTGGCGGATCTGGTTTAATATTCAAAGGATCGGGTTTTTATTTAACCGATTATAAGAATGATAAAAAGCCGCCAAAGGACAAAAAAGAAACAAAGAAAAAAGAACCATCAAAAACTGTTAAGAAAGCAAAAGATTGACTACTGAAAACTATCATTACACACTT
This sequence comes from Fidelibacterota bacterium, assembly GCA_002713385.1. Lineage (GTDB taxonomy): Bacteria > Fidelibacterota > Marinisomatia > Marinisomatales > TCS55 > UBA2126. The sequence continues at coordinate 2,124 of PAWC01000025.1, read as the reverse complement.
CCGGCTGATGGTAAAAAGATCACTCTAAAAAACGATCAACTTGTCATTCCTGACAATCCGATCATTCCATTTATTGAAGGTGATGGAATCGGTCCTGATATATGGCATGCTGCTGAGCAGGTAATTACTGCAGCGGTCAAAAAAGCATACAACGGTAAACGTAAAATTCACTGGATGGAAATTTTTGCCGGAGAAAAATCATATAACTCATTTGGTAAATGGCTACCGGATGAAACACCGCATGCTATTCAAGAATATTTCATCTCCATTAAAGGACCATTAACTACTCCGGTTGGCGGTGGAATGCGCAGCTTAAATGTTTCATTACGTCAAATATTAGACCTATTTGCTTGTGTACGTCCTGTAAAGCATTTTGTAGGTGTTCCCAGTCCAGTTTTAAAGCCAGGCAAACTCAACGTGGTCATATTTAGAGAAAACACTGAAGACGTTTATGCTGGTATTGAATGGGAAAGTGACTCTGAAGAAGCAAACCAAATTATTGAATTTATACGCGATAAATTTGGAAAAAATATCAGGGAACGCTCCGGAATTGGCATCAAGCCCATCAGTCCCTTTGGTTCAAAGCGCTTAATCAAAAAAGCCATTGAATATGCTATTCTGCATAACAAAAAAAGCGTTACCTTGGTCCACAAGGGCAATATAATGAAATATACTGAAGGCGCTTTCTGTGACTGGGGCTANCAGCTGGCTAAAGAAGAATTTTCTGAACAAGCCATATCTGAAGAAACATTCTGGAATGAGTATGCCGGCATGGCCCGTGAAAAGGTAATCATCAAGGACAGGATCGCCGATGCCATGTTCCAGCAGATACTGCTTCGTCCGGAAGAATATGATGTAATAGCGACCTCTAATCTAAATGGAGATTACCTTTCTGACGCATGTGCGGCTCAGATAGGAGGACTCGGTATGGCTCCGGGAGCAAATATGTCTCATAATGTAGCGTTGTTTGAAGCTACACACGGTACTGCACCGAAATACACGAATATGGATAAGGTCAATCCCTGTTCGCTCATTCTATCCGGTGTCATGATGCTGGATTATATGGGCTGGGAGGAGGCACATAAAATGATCGTTGATGCCATGCAGGAAACGATCAAACAGAAGAAAGTGACCTATGATCTGGAGAGACAAATGGAAGGGGCAACCAAAATGTCCACTTCTGGCTTTGCGGAAGCAATCATTAGCAATATGTAATAACCATTACACTTTGTGAATAAAGGTGCGCCAGGTGCGCACCTTTNTTGTTTTAAATTTAATTATCATGTTTATTGATTATACAGTTATCAAATGTATTTCCGGAAAAGGCGGCTCAGGAGCAGTTACTTTTCGCAGGGAAAAGTTTATTCCCAAGGGCGGACCGGATGGGGGCGATGGCGGCAAGGGCGGTGATGTCATTTTTGTTGTGGATAAGCAATTACATACACTCCGGGATATACGCTATAAAAAAACCTATGCAGCTGATAAAGGTCAACATGGTGCTTCCAATCAGAAGACAGGTAAAAATGGAACTGATGTAATGATTCGTGTACCATCGGGNACCATAATAAAAGATATGCAGTCAAACAATGTGGTTGCTGATCTGGTTAATGATCAACAGGAGTTTACTGCCTTAAAAGGAGGCAAGGGCGGAAAAGGNAATGCCCGTTTTAAATCACCTACCCGNCAAACNCCNCGCTANGCCCAACCGGGTTTGGATGGCGAATCAAAATCATTTGCCCTGGAATTAAAAGTATTAGCTGATGTCGGATTGGTGGGCTTACCCAATGCCGGAAAATCAACGTTGTTATCTNTCGTCTCTGCNGCNAGNCCTAANATTGCTGATTATCCCTTTACAACACTGGAACCGAACCTGGGGATTGTGAAATACGGTGATTATAAATCCTTTGTTATGGCAGACATACCGGGACTTATTGAAGGTGCGGCTGCAGGGAAAGGGCTGGGACATCAATTCTTAAAACACGTGGAAAGAACACAAGTTTTATTATTTATGATTGACTGCTTAGAAGAAGATCCCAAAGCGGTTTTTGATACGTTATCGTCAGAATTAATAACGTATAATCCTGATTTGGCGAAAAAACAAAAATTGATCATCAGGTTTTTTGA
>PAWC01000024.1 GCA_002713385.1 Fidelibacterota bacterium | reverse complement strand
TTATTTCACCATGATCATTTTCTTGGTGGAGGTAAATGCCGGGGAGCTTAAGCGGTAAAAATACAATCCCGTACTTATCTGCTCACCCTGGCCATTCGTTCCATTCCAGCGTACACTGTGAAATCCTGCCTGAAGTGTACTGTTGGTCAATGTGGTCACTTCCTGACCCATTATATTATATATGGTCAACGTTACCTGGCTTTCTACTGGTACATCAAACTGTATCTCCGTTACCGGGTTAAATGGGTTCGGATAATTCTGGTGCAAAGCAAATACATTGGGTATAACACTGATGTCAATCCGCTTCTCACGGATGGTTACCGGTAATGTCTCTCCGGCCATGCCTGCTGCCTTCAAATCAGTCAGCTCAACCACTGTTCTATCCCTGCGGTCACCATTATATGTATAGGGCAGCCTGATTAGGACATTCTCACTGCGCTCTACTGTTCCACCTGAAGTATTGATCACCACAACGGATACGGTACCGTCTTCCGCTCTGTGGGAAGCCACCATGGTACCGGCATCATTGACAGCTAATAGCGGTGTGCCAAACTCCAGGGCAGCATCTGCCGCCAGCGTGAACTGCACACCCCTGGTTAAACCGTCATAATCCAAATGGATCAATAGCTGCTGATCGGCGCTTAACAGATCCACCAGTACCGGCGCGTCTGTCGCTGCCAAAGTGCGGGCAGCTGTACCATATATAATGTCAACAATCATTACAACATCATTAATGGTGATTACTGTATCCATGTTCACATCCGCACCGCGGAATTGATCATCAGAAGGTGTGGTTACTTCCAGAACAAAATCTACTACAGTCAGTAAATCACTTAAATCTACGCCATTGTTAAAATCAACATCACCAACCATGTACGGTACTGCGCAAGCGTCATTAGTCGGTTTTGATTCTAATATACCATAATTATCTGTACTCCACCTGGCTCGGACATTGTAACAGTATTCCATGTAGTTATCTGCTACGGTAATAGTTGCCGTTGTATCATCGGGACCATTTGTTGTAGTGACTAATGTATCACCGTCATCCAATACTTGATATACATTGTAGCCAATAAGGCTGTCTTCCAGCGAACGTGCTAAAGGTTCCGGGTAATGTATATCTGTTAAACGCACGACATTCTCAGGATTGAGGGTTCGTTCATAACCATATGCTTCTATATCATGATCCTCAGCTATTGCTGATTTAAATATGCCTTCATAGGAACCATTGGGAATATGCTCAACAATTTCATTTTGATTATTCAATGTCACAGCAGCAAGTGCAGGTCCTTCAAATGTCGCCAGCACCCCAAAATCACCAGTCAGAGTAGGATCGCCGGCAACAGCATCAAATATAGTCTGATATACTCCACCAACCATAACCCAGTTGCGATCATAATATTCCGGGCTTTGGGGTTGCAGATCATTGGCAATCCCCANGAACCCNGAATTGTTTTCCNGGATCATGACATAGACATCGCCACTGTTAACAACTATACCAGCTTCGCTAACATCCACTTCATATTGAGTCAGACTGCCATCAGGTGAAGNTAGATCCACTCCGGACGCCAAGGTCACAGATGTTAATCCACCTGGTCCCGAAACACTTCCAGCATCATCTACAAAAGCTATAATATTNCCAGTAAGTNCACCTGCATCACCCTGGACAGAGATTAGCAGTGTTGTTAATGCTGCTGGATAGCCCAGTGGTGTAAAACGGACACCAAATTCACAGCCGCCGCCGCAGCCGATCTGGGCCTCAAAAGTGTCATCATAATAATAAAGTTCATACGTGCCACTGCCACCGGGTTTATTCCAAATCAGATCAATTTCATGATCACCAGNAAACGCTTCAAGCCCGCTTGCTCTGGCCAACGATGGCGTCAAAACAAAATTTTGAGTTATAGCTGTTTCCTGGGCTACAACGGTTACATCTTCAGCATCGCTTTCAAAATCATTACGCTGGACAGTTACTGTATATACACCCGGCTCCAGATTGTGTAATAGATACACACCGTCACTGCCAGTGGTATCAATGAATGTGCCAGTACGGACAATAGCACTGTCAAGCAGGTTGCCGTTGGGGTCAGAAACTATACCGGAAATATCTCCGTAAAGCCACGTAGGCGATGCTGTAGCTTCTAACGGAGCACTTTCGTAATCCGGATAATATACAGCGGTGACACCCAGCGTGTATGACTGGCCNTTGGTCAAGCCGTCGGCCACATAACTGGTCTCTTCTACCAGCATGGAATTATGAGGCGTTGAACTGCCATCAACATAAATTTTATATCCCAATAAGTCACCATCTGTCAGGTTGCGCTGATTGATCGAAAAATTACCATCAACATCAACCGGTGTATTATACCAGTCGTCAGATACATGGTAGCTGGCTGACAACGGTCCGGATAAAGTGCTGTCGAAGGATAACATAGCCCATACGGTAAGAGTACCAAATATGCCACCCGCACCATCATTGGCATTCGTACCCCAGGAAATGGTCTGGCCATCGATGCCATTATATGGTTCGGGGCCATANGGCTCTCCACCAAAACCCAATTCATCCGGGCCGGCATCCAAGATGGTTACACCTGTAGGGAACGTTATNGCAACAGAGTCACTATACGCAATATCTGGTGCCTGGATATTTATTGAAAATTCCATCGTATGCGTATTCCCAGGNATATATGTATCAAAGGTGTTGACNGTAGAACCNGTCATATCCCGCGAACCGGACGTNTCNGTACCGATAACAATAATATCATCCACGGAAAAGAACCAGGATTCACCGGAAACAACTTCATAATGAAATTTTATTTTTACGTCAGAACTGCCAACGACGCTATTCAAAGAAGCTGAATCTGGTAATATAGCATTAATACCTCCTGGAGGTGNATCAGCTGCACCATAAGCATTCATCAGTGTCCATGTTGACCCGCCATCTCCTGAAATATACACCAANCCACTATCTGTAGGATTCAAAGCAAAGTCCTGATAATTAAAATTGTAATATAAAGTTGCTGATGAATAATTACTTAAATCAATACTGGGTGAAATGAGATCAGTATTTGGAAAAGTATTACTATATGAAGTTATAATAGCAAAAAGCCCATCATAATCATCNAGANTATNTCCANCNGGTCCAATATCCNAAGCCTCCCAAACAATACCAGAACTATTGTTGTCTGTGACTGTCCATGTTGCCGGCATACCACTGTTAAAATTCTCGTAGAATGTAAATTGGGGTACAGATGGGTCTGTCCATGACAAGGCAATTTCTTCATCCAAGCCAACGGCATTGAGATTTGTGATACCATCGGGTAAAAATGTTTCCGGAGTTGCACAGATAGTGGCTGTAGCAGATGAAGCTCCTTCAGAATAATTTGCCACGATTTTATAGCAATACTCTGTTCCGTTGGTAAGGTTCTCATGCAAATAATAATTCGTATCGGAAGTTGCGATTTCTGTACCATCAGATGTATAAATGGAATAGTTTTGAAAATCACCGCAGCCCTCAATGACTTCACGTGGAGATGAATTAGGATAACTCACCGTTTCATATGCACCAATACCTGCCAAAGCTGTGGGTGGCGTTAAACCTTCGCTGACAGCATTTTTATAGGCCATAATTTCTTCTTCGCTATAAGGTATATCAGCGATGGCCGAAGCATGATACACACCCTGTCTGCCACCGGGAGCACTCCAGTGAATGTCAATGCTGGGCGGATTAGCTTCATCCCAGCCATCGATATCTAAATAATACGTTGGTGTACCATCACGATCTGTTATACCAATAACGAAATAACCCTGCGGTATATCATCTTCCAGATCNTCATTAGCACCATTCAATAAGACATTGGAATACCACCCAGGGGCAAAGGTCGAAGGTTCGTTTTGATATAAATATGCTGTTGCAGCATCCGTACCGGTAAGAATTTCTGTATGGACATCTGCAGCTGATGCAGTGAGCGGATCAATTTCCACTTCAGTGGCGCTCCAGTATGGCCAGTTAGTAGCATTTACATAATAATTGAAAATAATGGTGTCCACTTCAATGCTAGGATTCATGCCGGAAATGTTAAAAATAGCCCAGCCTGCTTCTTTGCTAGCCGCAGGACCGCCCCAGGCTTTTATTAAACTGTTTTCAATGAAAGCTGATGCATTGGTTGTNCCTGTATGATAGGGATCTGATTGGGGAACTGCCGGGAAGGGATTCAAATTGGACATGGCAATAGGTGCAGACCAATAGAGAAAATTACGAGCATCACCAGCAACGACATCTAGATTCCTAGCAGGACAAATATTGGGTACGGAGACCATATCCACTGTAAACGTAGCGGAATCATAAACAACCGTAGAAAAACTGGCCCCGGAGGGATCCAGGGCTTCAATTTCAATAAAATGAGAACCTTCTGAAAGGCCTGAAACAGTTACAGGGACATCTGATGTCATCTGGCCGGCTGCTGCGGCATCCATTGTAATTTGGATATAACCATCACAATCTGTACAGCCAGGGTTTCCGAGAGTAAAAAAATCAGCGACGGACACTTCAACAACTACAAAATTAGTGTCGATCATCGAGCCGGATACCGGGTGTATTAATTCTATGACTTCATCGCGACTTTGAGCCGTCACGATGGAAATTGCAAAAATTATTGCAGTAATGCGCCTCAGTCTATTAGCGAATGACATGCATGCCTCCTCATAAGGTGAAAATTAAATGGTGTTTTAACACCATTATATTGGAAACGAAAATACCTAAGAATTTACTCAAAGTGCATTGATAATCAATTCAATAAACTTTCACAACAATAGAATGTGATTAAGGCCACAGGCTATTTCAACAGCAGTATTTTACGAACGTATGACTGTTCTGCTGTTTGAATTTTGAGCAAATAAATACCGGTTGGNAAATCTGTTTTTACACTAAAATTTCTCTTACCGGTCGATAATTCTCCCTTGAAAATATGTTGAATATTACGCCCGATTATATCATAGAGCTGAATATCAAACCATTGATTTTTTTTGATGGTTATTAAGAATGAAAACTGGTTGTTATACGGATTAGGATAAGGTCTGCTCACTTCAAAAATTGAAGGTAACCTATCACCTTCAATACCAACGAACGTAGAATCATANCGAAAATACTGGAGTCCCCCAGCTTGTGTACCAAAGATCAGATCCGGTTCGCTCTGTCCTGCCCAATACAGTGCTGCCGGCGCCAGGTTACGGCCAATATATGGAATGTCGGTACGCAGTTCTGCAACCAATTCTTCACTCTCCAGGTAAGTAATTTCATATAATTCACCNNCTTCATTNCCNGCTAGAATGTGACTATTATTAANAACGCAAGGNGATGCATTGTCGCCAATATCTATNGATAAGTAGGAAGTTGAATCAAAGATTGCAGAATCAGCATTGCCCTGGTTCCAGTANATATGAATAACGCCATCCTTGTCCCCCACTGCCAGGTCATCATCGCCATCCTGATCAATATCACCAAATGAAGGTGTAGAACGACCACTTANATCAATATTTAAATAATCGGGATCCGGTTCACCAAAAATGCAGAAAAAAGGATAATCCTGATATTGATCTATTTTATACAACGTGCCGTTAAATTCACCAATAAAGAGTTCTTCTCCATCATCACCATACATATTGAAAAATGCCGGTGCAATATTTGATCCTATATTATTAAACCAATTTGTTCCATCTGAATCGAAAGCCGTTTCCCATGAAGATTCATCCTGAATAAAAAACAAAAGATTTCCAAGCCAGGCAGGATTTTCCGGGTTTAATTCCGTACCAACCCAAATTTCATTAGCTCCACTGTTGCAATGTTGTGTCAATGCAGGATGACTGCCTGAAATAAAATCCAATCCCGGCAGAAGCCTGGAAGTGACTATTTCAAAATCCCAGCTTTCTGCTGTGCCAGTATTTTGGAAGTAGTAGAGATTATTTAAATATTCCGTTCCGTAGGCTCCCGATAGAACACCCACCACCAGATCACCATCACCATCACCATCAAAATCTTCAATACGGGCAATATTATGACCCCTTGTCTCAAAATCTGTGTTCTGTGGAAAATCCGTTACCATCAAGGAATCTTCGAAATCCGGGTTGGTGGATACACCGTAATTCTCCAGGTAAAAAAGCCCCGGTTGATAAAAATCTCCCCAAATCAGATCAAGATCATCATCATTATCCAAATCATAAAATTCAACTGCATTGGCTCCGTGGCGGCCCGGCTGCCACACAATCTGTATATCTTCAAATGTACTGGTAATGAATTCAAAATGGGGTACCCCATTTTCAAAAACATGGCCTTTGTAATAGGACAATCTCCCAGAAATATCACCAATGAAATAATCCATATTTCCATCGGCATCAATATCTGCAATGGCCGGAATGACGAATTGACCGCCATAAACCGGCAGGTTATCAATATCCATCAACTCAGCAGTGACCAGCTCAAATACACCATTTTCATTTGACCAGTAACTGACATCATCCGTTTCCGGGGTGTGAGTTAATAGATCTACATCACTGTCCCCATCAAAATCGTGAAACACAAACCACGTTCCTACATTGACATCCTGAAATGATTTTGTTACAAGAGTGAATATTGGTCGATCCCCAAACTGCCAATCAACTTCACCCTCCCAATACTGCAAATAACCGTCCCGGTCATTGACGAAACAATCCAAGATGCCATCTCCATTCCAATCGATAAAGCGCGGATCGGGATGGTTTAGTCCACCTGTGAATGGCTGCAGTATTTCTTCACCATTAATTGTAACAGTGAATGGACTGACATCACGAACATAGCCTTGGCCGATCAGCATGCCAGAAATAAATAGTGTAACGACGATACTTTTCATTGCACAATTACAGACGTTGATTCAGAATCAATTTCAAAAATGGGTAGCCGATCAGCTTCATCATCTAATCCTAGAAAACGCAAGTAAAATGGCGGAAAAGAACGAAAGCGCAGTCGTGTATCAATGGCAAGATCACCGCTTTGTCCAGCTGGTAGTTCAAATGNATAATTTACCGTTCTTGAACCGCTTACCGGTAATGTATAATCGCTCATCCAGGCCATGTCCTCTACTCCAACATTCAATAAACCAGAATCACCATCTGTATTATAAAGTACTGTATTAAACACATTTAATTGGGGATCCACATCTCTATTAGGATCAACATAAAAATCAGAAATATCTTTGTTTTCATCCAATAATCCAGATGTGAAAACAGTATCTCCTGATAAAGTGGCAATGACTTGCAACCATAATTGACGTGTAAATGTTGTTCCGGAGGGAAAATTATGCCCGGCATTATTGGACACAATAATATTAAAAGATAAAGGCTCACTTGCACTAATGGTATCAGGTAATTCTTCAAAGAAATTTATTTCTGCCGAACCTTCTAATAGATCTTCAATTGNTGTAACAAGTCCAAAATCTGGTGAATTAGTATTCAATTGANCATCAATACCCGGGAAATAATGCCGATGCAGATTTTCACGGTACGGGCCGCCGCGAGCTGCCTGTCCTTCATAAATGGGCATATGGCAGGTCTGACATTCAGAGCCCATGGCTTCAAACGCACTGCCTTCCCATTCAAATTGAGTCACTTCCGCGTCCATGCCATCCACACTCAAGTTGTGACAGTTCTGACATAATTGCGATTTATCATATCCAGCATGATATTCAGATGCATGAAATTCATTTTCTTGAGGATCGGAAATGGTACCATATTTTGTACCATCAGAATACATTTTAAAATCAATTGTTTCAAAAAGTTGTTCACCTTTTTGAATATTCATTGGTTCTGGAAAATGGGTGATCATGTGGCAGGCATCACAGGTAACACCTTCCTGAATTTGTATTGGTAAATCATTTAATTCTACAGAAGTAAAATTTTCATGATTAGTGATTGCATTTGTTAATGAAGCAATTGGNCTATGGCACTGCACACAAAAATCATCCAGATCGATTCCTATTGCATTATGAACAGCATGCTCTTGGCGTTGCAAACTCAACCAGACAGGATCTTTCATGGCATAAGCGTGCATGGATGCAGACCATTCCTGGTAATGATTGGGATGGCAATTCTGACAGTCTATCGCTGAATTGAAATCGTTTATATTAAAAGAAGTTTGAATTGGACGATCTTTAATATCGTCTTTTATCTCACCGTTTTCATCACACCCGATGAAAAAGAAGAAAAAAAGAAAAAGAACCGCAATATGCAGCTTATTGGACGATTGCTGCTCCTGTGGGCATAGGATCTGTATCGGATNCATCACTTAATCCAAAGGTTTGCAACAACGTTTTGTTTTCAATATCAAATACATAAGCATTTCCGCTGCCCGGGGAAGTTACGAGCAACAAGTCATCATTTGCTGATAAAGCACAACCGTGAAGCATGGACATGGAATCATCGGTCAGTGTGTTTATGTTACCAGAAATTAAGTTTACAACGGTTACTGAACTACCCATACGATTGGACACGAATAATTCTGAATCATCCTTGGACAATTGAATGTGCCAGGGCATCATACCGGTCATGATGGTATTCAGGCTATCACCANTTTCAGTGTCAAATACGCGTACCTCCATACTGTTGGAGCAAGACACATAGAGCTCAGAATCATCGTGGCTCAATTCCAGTTCCAAAGCATTGTAAAAACCATCATTTATCTCGTAGGACGATGGTACATCGGAACCTATACGAAAATTTTCAGGTTGGTAAGATGAATCACCAAATTTATTTGTTTCAATCTTGAAAAAATGTGATGCCTGGTTGCTGGCGACCCATAGGATCTGCCCATCCGAACTCAAAGCAATACCATGGGGTGAATCGGCACCCACATTCACGGTACCGACGATGGTCATGTTTTGAGCATCGATCTTATGCACCAGTTGTGAGGAAGTGCTCATGCCCATCATGGGCATAAANCGNGANATATACAAATATTCACGTTCTTCATCCAGCGCCATCAAAGCNGGCATGTTTCCAATATGAACCGAATCCACCAGTTCATCGGTTTGCAAATCAAACTTCAACACAAAACCGCTGGCAATAAGTGTGCAATACCAGTAGTTGTGTGTCTCATCAATCACTACAAAATGGGGCATATCACCTGTATTGGTAAAATCCACATCCACATAATGCAGCACTTCACCAGCGTTGATATCTACAACAGCTACTTTATCCTGCCCCTGNAGGGTGATATATGCTTTGTGTACCTCTACCGGATTGCGCTCNTCACANCCCAATACAATTAGAAAACTTAACATGAAGCAATTTTTTTTCATTAAATACCTTTTGAAAAACTGAATAACCACTTATCATTATGAAAACGGATGCCTTTGTTNTCTGTACTCANATCTTTTACAAAGAAAGGTGCATCTATTCGCAAATAGAAATCTTTACCAAGTATTGATTTTTTTAAGCGTAAACCGAGGCCGGCGTCAAATAAATAATCACCATTGAAATCTTCGTCACCCGGAGTGTATTTACTACCCCACACCCAGCCGTNATCAATAAAAGCTGCCAGTTCAATATCTAAAACTTCTNTTGGCGGNTTGAAAAATAATTCAAAGGAATTGNTAATAACCGATTCAGCACCAACCAATCCAAGACCGTAGTAGCCCCGTAAATTGGCATCACCGGGTAAGTGATAATGATTTCGCAACTCCGTGTTACCGTAAAAAGATGATTCATCACGCAAGAACGGTTTTGCATAGAGATCACCCGAACCGGCACCTTCAATCGTATAACGTTCCTGGGATGGCACTCCTGTATCACTCATCATATGCCCCAAAATTAATCGATTGCGCAGTCCAAACTTTTTGATGTTCATATCAAAGGAAACTGTTGCATTAAATCGCGTGAATGACCAGTCAGATACAGACCCAGGGGTTGTGGCAACATCCAAATTGACATTGACATTATTCTGCACCGAAAAACTGTATCTGCTATAAATAATTGCAACCTGACCGGGATCATATAAATTGGTTAAGGATGTATCTTTGGCATAGGTCACATAAAATCCAACAGACGCATAATTAGTCATAAAATCAGCGAATGCTTCATTTAAATGGTTTTTGATTTCCATTCCATAACCATTCAACCCGCCTAAATCAAAGGCATGAACAGATCTTGAAAAGCCTGTAAAGCTATGGACAGGTTTCCGATTACCTACATATGACCAATAAACATCTTGTGAATCAATGGCGTAATTTAATTTCAGGTTCAAATTTTCCCAGTGACCGTATTTTTGGTTTAAAGAAATTCCAGGTAGATAGCCATCCTTTTCATGGTACGCCAATGAAGGTATCCAGCGTACATAATAACTGTCACGAGGATTGTAACCCGTATTGATCCAATCAAACTGCCACTCTCTTTGCATACGAATACTAGAGTTATTTCTGCGATCAGCATCCAGAGTCATAACATCTGGATCAAGCACAATAGATCTGGGTTCATTGGCAACATTGAATATAAATGTGTCTTTTTTCCGCCATTGATGATTCTTCCACCAGATGCGTTCTTTGGATCCATCTTTCATAGTTACTTCCAGCAACTGCGGCATTTCCCGCATTCCGCGTTTTTCGATTTCTACATCGACTTGCCACATACCATCTGCTTGCCTTGTCTTTTTCCATTTTTTAATACCGTAATCCAAAACGCGTGTATTATGCAGCCAGGGATTGAAAAACCAATCCAACTTTTCTCCACTCACATCTTCCATAGCAGTCACAAAGCGTTCTTCATTCACATGTTTTAGATGCCAGCGGTCATAATATTCCTGCATGGCGGCATAAAAAACAGAATCTCCTAATAAATAATTTAACTCAACCAGCATCAGTCCCGGTTTTGTGTAGGCGTTGTAGCGGTAGGAACCGCCATTATTAAACATATATGATTTGCGGCTGATGGGTTCATCTTTTCCGCTGAATTGAAAGCGTATTGTAGACCATTGACCACGATCCAGCATGTTGTTGAACTTACCGTGCTTTTTTTCAAATGGTTCATAGCGTTTTGATGCTTCCAGGTCAGAACCGTAGGGACCATAACGGTCGATCATGTACTGTCCTGTTTGAAATGTTGTTAAACCTTCATCAAGCCAAGCTTCNCTTACTTCATCATTCCCCAGTATTCCATAGAACCAAATATGCCCAATCTCATGGAGAATAAGNCCTTCACTTTCGCTCCCATTCATCACCAGCATAGGGTATTCCATACCGCCACCGCNCAATCGGTCTGTGGTGGTCACTTGTGGATAGGGATACATCCCGAATTTGGTACTCAACCATGCCAATGCTCTTTCAGAACGTGCTACCACTTTTTTAGTCCATTTTTCACCATTCTTTTGGTTAAAAAGCACATGGACATCGATCCCATTCCAGGAACCGTGTTCATACAGAAAAGTAGGTGAAGTTATCCATGCAAAATCATGGACCTGCTCTGCATGGAATGAAACAGTCCGGCGGGAGGTAGAATCAATTTCCGCTTTATTTTCTTTGTATTCTTCCAGCCATTCTTTGAAATCTTTGGATGTATCNACAGNCACTTCTTCCCAGCCCGGATCACCGGCTGTGATAACTCCTGTGGAACCTATAGTGTACCAACCGGGGACATCCATGGTCACATCGAAGGTACCNAATTCACCATAGAATTCCCCTTCAGCATGAAAAGGTATATTGTGCCAGCCNTTTTCATCGTACACCACCACTTTGGGATACCACTGGGCAAGATTATACTGGTCTCCCTTTCGCCCGGCTCTTTCCACTTGTTCCCCTACGTGGTGGACCCAGTCAAATTCCATGGTCAGAGTTTCACCGGGTTTTAAGGGACTTGAAAGGCCAGCTGATAGAATTGTATCATCAATTTCGAACGTATCTGCAACTGAAATTCCATTTTTGTTAATTGTAAAATTGCTTACTTCCACTTTACTTAAAAATGAATCCATCCCTTTGATAAAATTGGCTGCTCTGCCCATCCGGCCGAACTTTTGCAGGTATTCACGGTGTTTTACCGACCCTTCCTGAAACGCATTGGGTAACAAGTGCAGATACATGTTAGACAATTCATCGAGTGAATTGTTGGTGTATTCTATTATTGATTTTCCGNCGATTGTGTGTTCTTCGATATCCAACTTCACATCCATAGTATAATGGACGAATTGCTGGAAATAATCATCTTCAGCATATGATATAGAGGTAAATGTGAACANAAAAACTGCCCATAAATAATGTCGTTTTTCCATGAGTGCTTTTATTGTTTAAAGGTAAGGTTTCAGATCGTTATAAAAGATCTTTTCTGAACGAGGTCCCAAGTAACGCTTCACGATATAGCCATTGCGGTCAATAAGAAATGTTGTGGGGATACCTACGATGGGTCCGCCTGTTGCTCTGCCAAATACTGTGGTCACANCTTGAGTTTCATTGCCTTTAATATCNGTTAAAACTGTATAGTTCATATTCCATTGATCCATGAATGATTGGATCTTCTTCGGTGATCCTGAAGTAAGTGTTATACCTACTATTTCAAGACCTTTATCATGATGTTTATCATATAGTTTGACAAAATCAGGTATTTCCGCACGGCATGGACCGCACCAAGTTCCCCAAAAGTTTACCAATACGACTTTACCGCTTAAGTCNCTCATTTTGACAATATCCCCTTGAGTGGTTGCCAGGATAAAATTCGGTGCTTTGACGGCATTAGCCGGCCGTGCCGGCTGCTGTTTGTTCGTTGGTTCAGCTGATACTGTTTTCGATTCAGGTTTTTCACTTGAACCACAGCTCACTATAAGTAATCCGATTAAAATTATAAAAGTGAATATTTTTCTCATTTTATCCAGCCAACCCTTTATCTAAAAATTCTAAAAATTCTTTTAAGTCCCGTGTCATACCCGGGTATTTTCCCAGTACATCATCTTCCGGGCTTAAGATCACATAATAGGGTAGTGCTGCTGTACCGAAGCGATCGATTTCGTATTGCTGTTTTGCTCTGTAATTATTNCCGCCATCTGTATACAAGCGTACAAGNACAAAATCTTTAAAGCGTTTTTTCACTTCATCCTTCGTAAATATATTTGATTCCATCCAGCGGCAGTTCGTGCAGGTATATCCTGTAAAATCCACGAAGATATTTTTACCATTGGTATTGGCTTCCACGAAAGCATCATCCAACTCTGTATACCATAGAAATTCTTGGCCGCCGTTGTTTTCAGAAATTTTACCTACTTCTTCCGTGAGTTTCGGCGGCAGATAGGCATAAATAAGACCATGAATGGGCCGGCCAAAAAGTCCTGAACCTAAATAGAGAGCAAAGGTCATAAAAAATATGCTCAACATCATCCTTTGTACACTCAACGATTCCAGTTTGGAATCATGGGGCAATACAATTTTACCCATTAAATACAAACCAGTAAAAAACATGAGAATGGTCCAAACCGCCAACACTGATGTATTAGTGAAAATCTGCCAATTCCAGACCAGGTCCGTATTGCTGAAAAATTTGAATGCTGCGGCTAATTCCAGGAAGCCCATTACGACCTTTACTGAATTCAGCCAGCCGCCGGATTTGGGCATGCGCGCCAAATATTGCGGAAAAAGTGCTAAAAAGAAAAACGGCAGTGCAAAAGCGGCGCTGAAGATGATCATACCCAGCATGGGCCAGAACCATTGACCTTGACTGGCGGCAACCAGCAAAAGCCCCACAAATTGAACGGTACAGGTAAAAGATGTCAGCGTAAAGGTAACAGCCATAAATAAAGTACCCACATAGCCACCACGGCCTTCCTGCCTTTGCACCAATTGCCGCAAACTGGATGGCAACTGAATCTCATACATTCCAAACAAAGACAAGGCGAAATAAGTAAATAAAGCCCCGATGAATAAGTTCACCCAGGGATTTGCCGCCAACTGATTTGCACCGGAAGCCCCTAGTGTTACTGCCAAGATCATTCCAAGAAGGGAGAATGTTCCAATAATGCCAAAACCATAGACTGACGCCTGTTTAAAGGGGTTCTGGTTTTCAAGTTCACCCTGATGAATAAAATAAGAAACGGTGATGGGGATCATGGGGAACACACAAGGCGTTAAGAGCGCCAAAAATCCCATGGTAATAGCCAGGATGACAAAGGTCCAAAATCCCTGGCTGATGGCAGCATTAAGATCAATATTTCCACTGGCGTCTGTAAATGAAGCTGCCGCAAACTGAATATGATCCTTCCGCGGATCACCCGCTTCAATGACAACAGGTACATCTACAGTCACTTCTTTTGGCGGATAACATAAAGACGCATTGCAGACCTGGTATAGTATAGTAGCAGTTAAACTTATATTTCCGGGATCAATGTTACCATCTAATTGAACGGGGATCGTATAGCGTGTCGTACCCTCATGGTAGCGTGTAATCGTATCAAACCCTTCATCAAATTTTTCGATGGGTTGCGGTTCATCGATCTTGCCCTGCCTGGAAACATAATCACCAATGATAGTGATCTTGGTAGCAATTGGCCCTTCACCAGCATCGTGCAGTGCATAAATATGCCATTCCTGCTCCATCTTGGCAGTCATGTTCACATGTACCACTTCTCCTGCTCGTGCAGGAGAATCCACAGACGCTGAAACGGTAACTGGGTTCATTTGTCCCCAAACCACCGTCAGGAGAGTGAATAGTGCAATAAATGTGTGTTTAATATTCATTTTCGGCGGGGAAAGTAGGTGATTTAACTCATTAACCCCAATTTTTGTTTCCAGCGGTAAAATAGTCTATTTTTACGTTTAAGGTCGGCTTTTAACTCATTTAAAGATACATTTGCCGCATCACGGCCATTTGTCAGGAGGGTGTCAAATTCATCAAAACGTGACCAATGGAGACTACCCACACTGGGGTGAATAACAAAATCTGCTTTTTCCATTTTAGACTTTGCCAGATATTTGGATTTAATCTGTTCTGCCCTAGATAAGAATTCAAAAATATTCTTGTCTTTAAATTCTTTCATACTGTCTTTGGTGATGTTTACGGCCACAACATAATCTGTACTTTTTTTAACAAGCTCAACGGGAATGGGATCGATCACACCGCCATCAACAAGAATCTGTTCACCACGTTCAGTTGGCTGCACATAACCAGGGATAGAACAACTTTGAACAATTGCATCAATCAAATTTCCACTATTATAAATAACTTGTTCACCATTTGTCAAATCTGTAGACGTGACAATAAGCGGAATTAATAGATCTTCAAATTTCTTTTCTGGCACTAAAAAATCAATGGTCTTTTCCAGCTTTTCCCGTTTAACAAGGAACGATTTTTGCTGGGACATGATCAACACAATCCTGTTACGAACAAATTTAGCCATTTGCCCCATTACAGAATCTGAGTTTAGACCTTTACGGATCCTTTTTGTACCCAAAGCCTGAAAATCGTCAGAACTTATGAATTCTTCAAAACGCTGCTCTATCCATTGGGGATCTTGCCGAGCAGCATACATTGCACCAATAACGGATCCGGCACTGGTACCGGCTATATGATCAAAGCGGATCCCATTTTCATGGAGTACTTGCAAAACTCCAACATGTGCAGCACCGCGGGCACCCCCTCCACCCAAGGCTAAACCAATAGTTAGACTCATTCGCCCAGTGCTTTGCTCCGAGGCATGATTGCAATATTCATTACAACTTTTTCTTTGGGATTATCACGTTTATCGCGGGGAGAATTAGCGATTTTTTTGATTACTTCAAGACCGGAAATAACCTGGCCAAATACCGTATATTGGTTATTTAATCGCAGGACAGGAGCTTCACAAATGAAAAACTGGCTACCTGCACTGTTGAATTGTTCCGGTGCCCTGGCCATGGATAAGGCACCGGTAACGTGGGGACGATCATTGAATTCTGCAGGGAGTGTCCAACTAGTTTCAACTGCTTCATCCCCTAGACCATAATATTTTGCAGCGTGCCCACCCAGGCCATCATTCACACTATTATTATCTTTAGAATTTGGGTCACCGCCCTGGATTATATAACCTGGGAGAACGCGATGAAATGTGGTTCCGTCAAAATATCCATTTTCAGCATGGATCTTAAAACTTTCTACATGCTTTGGTGCAACATCGGGGTAGAATTCCAATACCATATCACCAAATCTGGTAGATACAACAGCCACCTCTTCTTCTTTCACACAGGCATTCATCAATAACAGTCCTATTAATACAATGGTAAAATATTTCATATTATACTCCTGCTTCCAAGTTTTTCTATGGGGATTTTTTGCAATTCCTCCGATACTTCATCTGGGGCATAAGTCACTGCTGTTTGTGTAGTGACTGCAAACTGGTTTTTATGCAATTGAACAATTCCCCCGCTGCGGTCCACAACCACACCAACGCCAACAACTTTACCGCCGAATTCTTGCACAATATTCATTACCTCTTGCACAGAACCACCAGTGGTGATAACATCCTCCACCACTAATATATTTTCGCCAGCATTGATCTCAAACCCGCGGCGCAGGGTCATCTTGCCCTCCTGCCGTTCTGTAAAAATGGTCTTCATACTCAATTGTCGGCCCACTTCCATACCTATTACAATCCCTCCTACTGCTGGTGAAATGACCGTATCGATATGTGTATTTTTGAAATGATCAACGATTGTTGCTGCAAAGTTGGACAAATGTTGTGGATGCTGCAGTACCTTGGCGCATTGAAAATAAGTAGCACTGTGGCGGCCGGAGGTTAGGACAAAATGCCCTTCCAAAAGAGCCCCTGTTTCTTTGAATATTGTTATATATTTATCCAAGGATAGTTCTCATTATTTCAACATAGTCTTTCGCTGCAATATGGATCGCTTCTTCGCTCTGATCTCCAGCAAAGCTAATTCCGCGGGATACATTGATCAGTGCAACACCATTCGTATTACCGGCTGTCAAACTGGCCTCCAAGTCTCCGCCCTGGGCGCCTACACCGGGAATCAGCAGCGGTAGTCCCGGAGCATACTGGCGAATTATGTCTATCTCTTTCGGGACCGTGGCGCCAACCACCAGCCCAACATTATCATTTTCATTCAAGCCAGCACAATTTTCGGCGACCGTTTCAAATAGACGTTTGCCGTTACCTTTCAAATTCTGCAGGTCGACGCCGGAATTGTTCGACGTTCTGCATAAGATAAAAACTCCCTTTTCTGGATTTTGGATAAAGGGATCAATGGCGTCCCGACCCATGTAGGGATTCAAGGTGACGGCATCAAAACCAAAATGATCGAAAAGACTGATGGCATACTGTTTTGCGGTATGACCAATATCCCCCCGCTTAGCATCACCGATAGTGAGGGTGTCGACTCCAATATGGTCCAGAGTTTCTTCCAGCCAGGCAAATCCTTTGCTACCCCAGCGCTCGAAAAAAGCCAGGTTTGGTTTATAGGCAGCGGCGAATTCCCGGGTGGCATCAATGACCTTTTTGGTATGGTTCTGCAGGTCATCCAGCGTGGGATTCTCCTGGGTCATATTCTCCGGATTGATGTCCAGGCCCACGCAGAGCCAGGACTGTTTTACTGCTAGTTGGTCAGAAAGCCGGGAATTGAAGCAATTCATTGGCGGCAAATTTAACTAACTCACCCCTATACTTTGAAGTGCGAACATGAACAATTTTGTTTATGTAGTGATGACATTATTCTACCTCCGTAAAATTCGGAGTTATCCAAATGACAATGTAGTTTTATAACATAAATCCATCACTAAATTACAGAGCTCAATTTGTGAAAAATTTCTAGGATTTCAGCATTGAAAAAGATTATAAAATATTTATTATTTCTGCTATGTACCTCAGCTGTCTTACCTCAAGAGCATAATTACAAACATCAATCTGTTAAGCATAATTTTAGCAATGCTGAAAAATGGGCAAAGATGTTTGAAAACTCGGAGAGGGATGGATGGCAGCAGCCTGATCATGTCATTCAATCCATAGGCATTCAGCCAAACGCTTTCATAGTGGATATTGGTTCAGCTACAGGATATTTTCCGGTTCGATTTGCAAAAGTTGTACCCCAAGGAAAAGTAATCGGTGTTGACGTTGAAAAGGATATGGTGGATTACTTGAATGATCGCGCCCAGAAAGAAGGCATAAATAACCTCATTAGCATCTTGGGCGAATTTCATGATCCGAAGATTCCGGAGCCGGCTGATATTGTGTTCATCTGCAATACCTACCACCATATTGATGATAGAGTGACTTACTTTAAGAATATAAAAAGTAAATTTAGACCGGACGGTAAATTGGTAATCGTGGATTTCAGAAAAGGTGATTTACCTGTTGGGCCTCCTGACAAACAAAAAATTTCACCTAAACATGTGATCAAGGAATTGGAAAAAGCAGGTTTTGTATTAACCCAGCATCAAGAAGATTTACCCTACCAGTATATGCTGACATTTAAATTGGGAGACTATTAGTCCAAAATGAAACAGCTTTCACTGGATATTGAACACCGCTCCAATTCCCGGATCATCGCCTCCTCCGGTGTCTTCCAGGTGGAACTCATGGAGCACGTGGGCGAGGACGACTATCCCCAACTCATCAAGATCTCTGATCACTTGGCGGATGACTATGGCGAAAAGGCCGTCCTCTCAAAAACCACCATCCATAAGTATTTCAACAAACCTACTTCCCTGCCTTTCATCGCCCGTTACCGCGGTGAAATCATCGGTTTTATCATCGGCGTGGCCATTGAGGACCTCGCTTCCGAACCCTGGGCGCGTCTGGATGAGAATTTCGGCGAAGGCAATACCCTTTACTCTTATGCTTTTGTCATTATGGATAAATACAAGGGCAACGGCTACGCCAAGATCTTGAAGCGTGTTTATTTAAGCTGGGCTAAGAAGCGGGACGGCATCCGCTTTGTCACCGGTCATGTAAAGCTGGGAGTTTCCTCTAAATTCACCGGGGACATCAAGATCATCAATCGGGTGGATAACTGGCAGGGCACGGGCATGACCTTTGAATATTACCGCCGGGACCTGGGACCAAAACCGGACCTGACTCAAACACAAAACCCGCCACTGGCAAAAACTATTTAAGCACCACCAGCTTTTTCGTGATTTGTTTTTCGGGCGTTTCCAACCTATAAAAATAAATCCCGCTGGATAAATTGGCGGCATTCCATTTGATGGTATGACTTCCGGCATTCATTGTTTGATTAAGCAGTATGTTCACTTCTTGGCCCAATACATTATAAATAGTCAACTTTGCTTCGGTCTGGATGGGCAAATCATATCGAATTGTGGTAACTGGATTGAAGGGGTTGGGATAATTCTGGTGGAGGGAGAATTTTATGGGAAGGAGCGGATTATTTTCAATGCCCAGCACTGTAGAATCTGAATGCAAAACAATGTCATCTATGACCCATTCAGTAAACTGGGATTCGCAGTGGACTCTGAAACGAAATTGAAAATGATCCTGGTTTGTATAAGCTGATAGATCATAGTGTAGCCATCTTGGGCTGATATTCCCCGTGAATGTTTGGCGGGGTGTCCAAAACTCACCATCATCAGAAAATTCGAGCACACCAAAATTCGGGTTATCCCGAAAATTTGCAGCCATGGGAATAGTCAGCCAAACATCATCAAATCCCGATAGATCTAAAATCCGGGAATAGGTCAACGTATCTTCGGTATCATCATTGGCATTCAGGTGCGAGATCAACACTCGTCCCCAATCCAAATCATCATAGACAAACCCATTTTGGAATTCACCGTAGGTAAACATGTCCCAATCGGCCATATCATCGTATTGTGCGTCATACCAAAAACCGACCGTGTCTCGAATGGATAATTGTATCTGGCCTTTTTCAGACGTGCCTTCGTTTTGCGCTGTGCTGGAATCCCTGACCGAAGCCCAATAAAATAAACTGTCCGATAGATCAGAAACGGATGTTGAAATGACACCGCTCCAGGTTTCTGCCCACATGTTCCATGATACCTGCATAGAATCATCTACCATTTCAACAGACGATATATTA
The DNA here is from genome assembly GCA_002713385.1 of Fidelibacterota bacterium. GTDB lineage: Bacteria > Fidelibacterota > Marinisomatia > Marinisomatales > TCS55 > UBA2126. The sequence continues at coordinate 1,950 of PAWC01000024.1, read as the reverse complement.
CCGTCATTGACCTGCCAGTGCAGCAATGGTAAATATGTTCCAAAGCGGTCATCTTCAATGGCAGTGACATGAATTTTTTTCTGAACAGGCAGCTGAATATGAACAGCATTGGTCTTGGTCAAGCCTCCAATAAAGGGTGCTGTTGTATCCGGGCCAAAGATAAATGAATTATAATTTGGCGGTGCAGCTGAAGGCCAGGTCATGGTGGTGTTGGTGTTGGTCAATATCTTGATCCAGTATTTGAATTCTGTTGTTCCGGTTATATTAGATAATCCCGGGATGGATGCCTGGAAAAGGGTATCATTCACTGCCTGCAGGACCGTTGAATCCAGCACGCCATTTACATCATACACAAACCATAACGGGGCTGACACCCAACCGGGATTTGACTTTATGGAAAAATGCAGGTCGAAGGGACCGTTTGATTCTGTATTATGGGGAATGTTCGTTTCTCGAACCGTAGCCGGGGCGCCCATTTGTGTAAAATTTGACTCCCACGTATTGCGCACCCATTTTGTATCTTCTCGCAAAGAAGCAACTGATAGTACATCTGATGCACCTTGGGAAATAATGATGGCTTCAACCACTTCCTGGGTGTCTCCCGGAGCCAGAGTAAACGGGCCTGCAGAAAATAAAAATCGCCTGTCTCCCCAACTTGTTTGTACCCACCCGGTATCATTTACCGGATCGCCGTTATACATGAATTTCGTTTCTGCATTTGTAGTTGGATCAATAATGGCATCGCCATACCTGTTTCTGCCGTTTAAATAGCGATATACTTCTCTTGCATAAAAAGGCGGATTATAATAATTATATTGAAAATTTATAAATGCGTTTATTGAACTATTTCTGAAATCATTTACTTCATTTCCGGATACCCAGGCTGTGTCTCCCGGGGAAGGAACAATTGGCGTCTGCAGTATGACATAACCAACAGCAGGCGGTTTAATACCATAGCTATAATCAACACTATCATTATAACAATAGGCAAGGCCTAAGGTTGTATCCACTCCTGCTAAATCATTAAAAGGTTCACCAATATCAATATCACTCCACCTGCCAAAAAATACTGAATCAAGGTGAGTGCTTCCTACATTGGTGAAATTCCACTTCATAAATAATGTATTTTCCAAGGGATATATATTATCAAAACCAAATACAGATGTTCTTACTTCAACTCCCAAGGGATTAGTACCATATAGTGAATTATGCATTTCTTGGGATGTATCATTCATAACATACCAGTAGAAAAGATCACCCATAATTTCCGGTTGGTCTACATTCGGGTCATAATTGCCGTCACTATCGTTATCGATCCACGGCGCGCCCTGATCCACGGGCCAGTCGATCCAGTCCTGGCTGGAAGGACCGTCATCTGCAGAAAGCATGTATATTCTATATACGGAGCTATCGGGATCGGAACCAGTAACACCGGGAATGTACTCTGTATCATATTTTGTAGCTGCGGTTCTTATTTCATAATTCCCATCGGCAATTCCGGAAGCCAGCCAAAAGCCATCTTGAAATATGGCATAATTACCTGATCCAATTGGCCATTCTAATCCTGAAACACCATACGTATGGTATGAAGCAACATCACCATGATTGCCTACGTTTGATGAAATATTATTGCCATCCCAGTTCTCGTGGTTAACAGATCGACTGACCGATGGCGATTGGTGGCCTTCAGGGAGGAAGGCATAGACTGCTGTGAGCAGAATTAAGACAACAGTTCGAGACAATTTCACTTCAGCACCACCAGCTTTTTCGTTATCTGTTTTTCGGGCGTTTCCAACCTGTAAAAATAAATCCCGCTGGATATGTTGGCTGCATTCCATTTGATTGCGTGACTTCCGGCATTCATTGTTTGATTAAGCAGTATGTTCACTTCTTGGCCCAATACATTATAAATAGTCAACTTTGCTTCGGTCTGGTTGAGCTTGAAGAATT
>PAWC01000023.1 GCA_002713385.1 Fidelibacterota bacterium | reverse complement strand
GATCACTATGCACCGGACCTCTGATCTCTCCAATATATCTCTACCATTTAGGATCGCAGAACTTGAAGTCGGATTTTCAAAAGGAGATTTTGATTTTATAACAAGTTCCGTAGTTGAATACAGATGGACTGGGGGAAATGCAGAATTTGACCTACGGGAAGCGTACTTAATTTGGTATCCAAGTTGGGGAGAAGTGAAGCTTGGTAAGCAAATTCACGCATGGGGTGCTGTGGATGGCAACAATCCCACGGACAATCTCAATCCTTATGATTATTATTATATGTTTTTAGCAGGGGCTGACCGGAAAATTGGCACTTTGTCCGGTTCAGTTAAATATTATTGGAATGACTTGCAATTGGAAGCGGTGGTCATATCGGAACACGAACCCAATCGATATCCGTTTGGCGAAGATGATTTTCCCGTAGCGATGGATGACCCTGCAGACATGTTAATAGCAGCCAAAAAAGGTAACGAATTTGGTGTTCGTCTACAAACAATCATCGGGAATAGTGATATAAGTCTATCTTATTTTTCTGGACGAGACAGGGGATTTACTTTAGTGGGCTACAATTATTACATCGATTGGGCAACACCCGTACTCACTTACCGAAAAACGGATGTCATAGGAATTGATATTGTCACATTTTTCGGAGATTTAACTGGGAGAACTGAGGTCAGTTATTATAATACTAATAATGATCAAACTACTGATATAGAAACGTTCAATGATGCTGCTTATGTCCAATTTGCTTCCCAATTAGAATACACAACTGCGAATGATATAACGTTAATGATTCAACTAATCGGTAATGATGTATTGGAAGCAAATGGTTTAACCTATTCATATGATGAAAATGGTAATCCAACAACAGAATTGGCAGCGATGAATGAAGATGAACTTCAGCAAGGAATGGGGACACCCTTTGCCATGTTCACTGACTTGGGTATGTTTTTATCGGCAACGGGAAATTACCTGGATAATGCTTTAGAAATTAGGATAAATACATTTTTGGACTTGGAAGACTCTCAAAAAATGCTGGGTGGAGGTCTTACATATTCACCAGTGGAAAATTGGAAAATTGATTGTTCCATTTCCAAATTTCTGGGAAAAGAGGGAACTCATTTCAAAGATATGGAAGATTTTTCACATATTCAAATCGGATTGAAATACAGTTTCTAATATTCATTAAAGTAGTTATTAGTTAATTTCTATCTTATGATTATAATACATTAGTCTATCTTATGATTATAATTCATTAGATAAATGGGACATAAAAATCATTTCTATAAAGTGTAATGCACAATTTATCGATCAACAACCCAAGGAGATAATAACATGAAGAAGCTACAGAGATTTTTTATATNCTTAATTTCACTGTTATGTTTTATGAGTTTTTCTTTGTTGGCTCAAGGTGTTACTACATCTGAACTTGCAGGTAGTGTCTCTGCTGCAGAAAGNGCAGGACTTGAAGGAGCTAACATTGTTGCGACCCATGAACCCAGTGGTATAACCTACGGTACTACTTCACGCTCCGGTGGTGTTTTTAATATACCCAATATGCGTGTGGGCGGACCATATACTATAACGGTTTCCTATATAGGTTACAAAACAGAAACTGAATCGAATGTTACCTTAAATCTAGGTTCATCAGCTCGTCTGAATTTTACATTACAACAGGAAGCCATCGAAATGGCTGGAGTGGAAGTTGTAGGTGAGCAAGATGATGTGATGAACAGCAGTCGAACAGGTGCGGCGACATACATTGGAGCTGACCAGGTTGCGGCTATGCCGTCCATCAAACGAAGTACAAGAGATCTAACACGACTCGATCCTCGCAGCGATGGCAATTTTAGTTTTGGAGGACGTAACTGGCTTTACAACAATATTTCACTCGATGGTTCTTATTTTAACAACCCCTTTGGTCTGGATGATCCGGCACCCGGCGGACAGACCAATTCAGAACCGGTTTCCTATGACGCTGTGGAACAGGTCCAGGTTTCCATTGCTCCTTTTGATGTAAGAGAAGGNGGTTTTACCGGCGCAGGTATCAATACTGTGACAAAAAGTGGAACAAATGATCTTCATGTATCAATGTATAGTTATGCACGAAATGAAAGTTTTGTGGGAAATAAAGTAGGCGATGCAGAAGTGGTAAAGGATCCTTCATTGGAATTCAGCCAATCCGGTGTATCTGTCAGTGGGCCCATCATTCCTAACAAATTGTTCTTTTTTATTAATATGGAAAATGAACACCGCAATGACCCTGGAACCAATTATTATGCTGATAAAAGTTCCAGAGTTGAAGGTTCAGTCATGCAGCAGATCAGCGATCGTATGGCAGAAGTTTACAATTATGATACCGGTCCCTGGGAAGGATATACACATAATACTGATAATGTAAAACTCTTGGCTAAATTAGACTGGAATATCAGCGATCAGCATAACTTGACACTACGCTATAACAAACTAGATGCTTCTCGGGATCTTCCTCCACATGGTTTCGTGTTGAGCTATAACAATACTGGCCGCGGCCCCAATGCATCAAGTTTACCTTTTAAGAATTCCGGCTATGAGATCAATAATAAACTGGATTCTTATGCATTGGAGTTGAACAGTATGTTCAGCAGTAAAATTGCCAATCGCTTTTTTATCAGTAAGAATGTGTTTCGGGATTATCGTGTACCTTTCAGTGTGGACTTCCCTACGGTTGAAATTGGTGAAGATGGTGCAACCTATACAACAGTTGGTCATGAACCATTTTCGATCCATAATATATTGGATCAGGATGTACTGCAGGTCACTAATAACCTGACCTATTATATGGGCCAACACGCCATCACAGCGGGATTCAATTATGAGAGTTTTAAATTCTTTAACTCTTTTAATATTTTCCGTCATGGTGTGTTCTTCCTGGATGCATCTTGGGCAATGTTCCTGGGTGGAACAACATTTTCGACCATTGACGCCTTTATGGCTGCCACCAGCCCGGACAGCGCCAGCCAAGCTGGTTTTAGTGGAATGGTTGGTACAGGACCGTATAAAGGTGAGAAGATCGATGTGGCTCANATGTCCTTTTATTTACAAGATGAGTTTGCATTGAATAAAAATCTCAATGTGACTGCAGGTGTAAGAGTTGACATACCCAAGTACAATAATAGCCCTGTTGAAAATCCTTTTTTAACTGGCTTGACATTACTTGATGAAAAAGATGATCCCGAAACAATTGATCAGGCAAAGCTGCCTACAGATGATCCCATCATGTCTCCACGGGTTGGTTTTAATTATGCTAATGACGATCGCTCTCTCCAGGTGAGAGGTGGATTTGGTGTCTTTACCGGACGTTTACCCTTTGTTTGGGTAGGAAATATTTTTTCGAACCCCGGTAATAACCCCAATTTATACGCTGTAGGTGATGAGGCATATGATGAAGATCATGAAACAGATGACGGTACAGATAGGGTTGGATATGAAGGATTGGAATCCATCTTACAGCAATCATATGATGTGAATGCGATGGCATCTGATTTCCAATGGCCACAAGTGCAGACCATAAACTTGGCAGTGGATAAAGCGCTTCCAGGAGATATGCTGGCCACAGTTGAATTGGTGCATAGTTCTGACAAAAATGCCATTTACATGCGTAATGCAGACCTTGCCGCTCCACAAAGGCAATTGGCCGCCGATGGCCGTGATTATTTTGGCTCTGCTGACGGATTAAATGAATTGAATTCATTTTATCCTGGTTCTGGTGAAGGTGTGTATGTCATCGACAATGTTGATGAAGGATCAACCTTGACTTTAACAGCACAATTTCGTGGTCAGGTAGCTGGTGTTAATTGGAGCGCAGCATACACTTATTTGGATGCAAAGAATAACCTGCAATCCACAGAGATCGCTTCTGTGCTGTACTCAAGTCAACCTGTACAGGGTGATCCGAATCAACCCGGACTTGCACCTTCACAGTTTGGTATGAAGAACAGAATCATTGGTACAGCCTCTTATCGCCATGAATGGAGTAAANCCATGGCAACCAATTTTGGAATGTTCTTTGAAATGGGCGAAGGCAACCGCTATATCTATTCCGGCGGTAATCGCTATTCCCATGTTTATTCCGGTGATGTAAATGGTGATGGATTTGGTGGTAATGACCTGATATACATTCCCAAAGATGCCAATGATATCAACCTGACAGATGCATCAGAATGGNCTGCTTTGGATGCATTCATTGAACAGGATCCATACCTGACTGAAAATCGCGGTAAGATCGCTGAACGGAATGGTCTGTTGAATCCGTGGTTCAGCAATATTGACCTGCGTATCAATAATGAATTCGAAGTTGTTGGGCGTAAAGTAGAAGTGAGCCTGGATATCATGAATGTTGGAAATCTAATCAGCTCCAGCATGGGTGTCCGCAAGATCGCAAATGCCTCTGCTACATCTCCCCTGACACTGGATAGTTGGACTGACGATGGTGAACCTGTTTTCAGTTTCAACGGTGCAGAAGAAACATTCTCGGATGATTTCGGTGAATTTTCCCGCTGGAGAATGCAGCTGGGACTGAGGATATCTCTATAAGAAACTATTAACTATAAAAAAGGCCGCTTAAGCGGCCTTTTTTATTTGGTCTCGATTAAATGTTATTCTTTATATCCAATTGCATCAAAGGGATTCACCAGGGTTGTAGTAATATTTTTTAGGTGAGCACCAATGCGCTTCAAATAACGGGTATAGAGGGCAATTGAAGCTGTTCGTGCTTCACTGCCAAAATGGAGTTCATCTTTAAGAATACCGTTTACGATTTCATCTGCTTTCCCGGTCATTTGTTCTTTATATCCCTCCATGAGCGATTGCGCAATTTCAACATCTTGAGCTTGAATTGCCTGTATTGTTTTTTCAAAACGACTTTTTGCTTCTTCTTCGATCATGGCTAAATCTTCTGATATTTCGGAAGATTTTATTGATTGATCATGGTTGATGGCTAAATCCAGGATATTCTTGCAATAATCACCGATTCGTTCGATATCTACCACCATGTTTATAAGTATAAGCCCGTCTGCCATATTGGATGTGTCCTGTTCCACGGCGTAATGAGTTAATACTTTGCGCCTAACATCCCGCTGAAATTCATTGATTTCCTTATCGCGCATTTTCAATGTTTTCAATGTGTCAATGTTTTCTCCATTTCGTAGATAGATCAGCGCTTGCTGGAAAATTTCATGGGAAAGATTCAGCATTTTATACGATTCATCCCAGGACTGNGAAAGCAGATCATCTGCTTTCCATAAATTGATAACGTCTTTGAATAGTGACATGGTTTACCTCACGAATAAAATTAAGGTTAATGGAACGATGAAAAACACAACCAATATGTAGATGATTGGATAAATTTTATTTTGTATCGCTATTTCTGTAAACCACTTTGCTGTTATGATAGGTATATTTCGAACTCTTTCAATGGGCCAGATGATGGCAATGCCAAAAATATTAAATATCAAGTGCGAAAAAGCGACAGCCAGAGGAGCAATCGTGCCGGAGACTAGACTGGCCAGAAGCGCTGTTATAGTAGTACCAATATTAGCACCAAGTGTATAGGGGAAAATCTGTTCAAGCCGCAGAATACCTGCACCTGCCAGGGGAACGACCAGGGAAGTTGTAATTGAGCTGCTCTGCACGAGAATCGTTATAAATACACCGAATAACATGGCACGTCCAGCTGTTTTGAAAATGTGGCTGTCAAAAAATGCTTCCAGTTTATGTATGACAAGGCTACGTATCAATTTGCTTAAATAACGTAAGGAAAGGAATAATAATAAAAAAGCGACGATTAATAATAGCCAGTTATAATTAATGATTTCCTGTTGTTTGAAAAGTTCTTTCACCCAGGCAACTGCTGGATCAGTGATTAATTTGATGGGGCTATTGAACGAAAAAGATTCTGACCCAACTAAAAGTTCTGCTAACCAGCTTGCGCTTTTGCTGATCAAGCCAAATGCCATTTCCATTGGGAAGAGGATTAATACAGACATAACATTAAAAAAATCATGAACAATTGAAGCAGAAAAAGCCCGGCGAAATTCGTTTTTGTTAACGATATACCCCAGTGATACAATTAAGTTGGTAANACTTGTACCAATATTNGCACCCATGATATAAGGGACAGCNGCGGCCACAGCAATGCGAAAATCATCGCCAAATGTTCCAGCGGCAACCATACCCACAACCAATGATGTTGTCGTTGAAGAGCTTTGAATTATACTTGTGGCGAGAATACCGATAAAAAGGCCAATGAGCGGGCCGGCGTTGCTTTGGATCAGCTGCACTGCAAATTCTTTACCCATACCTTTAAAGGCGCTGCCAATCATGCCGATGCTTACCAGGAACAAGTATAGGATAGCAAAAATAGCTATCGTTTTAAGGATTGTCTCGCCTTGTGGGGGGTTATGTGTGCTTGCTGTGCTTGAATCCATTATTCATAAGGAAGCAGAAAATAAAGTTACTCACGAATAGACTTATTTATATAATAAACAAATAGCTTAATTACGCAGCGGTTTCCCTTTNTTTAACATAAACCGTATACGATCTTGGGTCAAGGATTCACCTGCGAGGGACACAAAAGCCTCACGCTCGATATCCAGCAGATATTGTTCATCAACTGTTTTGGTCAGCCCAGCTTTATCTCCACCGGTTAAGACAAATGCTAATTTCTGGCCGATCTTTTCGTCATGTTCTGATATTTTACCTTGGATCTTGAATCCTTTGAGAGCCATGTGCATGGCTGTACGTCCGCCGACACCGGGCAGCTTGAGATCATCCCTGTATACCGGAGGTTCGTATCCATTAGCTAAATCCAATACTTTTTGTTTTGCCTTTGTAATAAGGTGTGCCTTATTCATGATGATATCATCTGTTTCGAGTAAATAACCCATATCCCGGGCCATGTCAGCACTGAATGAAACTTTGGCGAAACCAATGTTTTCAAATGCTTTCTGCACTTTCTGGAAACCGCCCAAACGGCTGGAACTGTCACCCATCAAGTTGAGAATAATGCGCAGGTTTCCGCCGGCCCCCGGGATTAAACCGACACCTGCTTCCACCAAGCCCATATACAGTTCGGCTGCTGCGACGCGGGCTGCCGCCGGTGCAGCAATTTCCACACCACCGCCTAATGTTAATGCAAAGGGTGCAGCGACAACAGGGCTTTTACTGAAGCGGATCCGCTGTGTTGTATCCTGCATCGTTTTAATCGCCAGTTCCAAGGCATCCCAGTTCTCGGTTTCGCATGCTTCCAATATTAATGCCAGGTTTGCACCAGCGGAAAAATTCTGACCCTGGTGGCCAATGACCATACCGNTGTAATCACCGTTTTCTACCAGATCAAGACCTTTGTTAATTGTATCGATCAGTGATCCATCAATGGGGTTGAGAGTGGGCTGGAGGACTGAATGGAATTCAACATTCAAAACACCATCACCCAGGTCTACCAGGCTGGCACTCCAGTCGCGGTGGACAAGATTTCCCGCTGATTTTTGCAAGTTTAGGTTGATCTCTTTTTTACTGGATGTCACCGGTTTAGCTGCACCGGATAAAACATCATAATACGTTTTGACGCCATTTTCAGTTTTATAGAATGCATCACGTCCAGCGGCCAGCATATCTAAAACCCACTGGGGGACTTTTCGTCCTTCAGAATGCATGCGGTCAACAGAAGCCTGGACACCAATAGCATCCCAAGATTCAAAAGGACCCAGCTCCCAGCCAAAACCCCATTTAATGGCGTTATCAATATTCACAATATCATCACTGATCTCTGGTATTCGATTGGCGCTGTAAATAAGACCACGAGCCATGGTTTCCCAGAAAAATTTCCCTGCTTTATCATCACTTGTTGCNAGNGCTTTAATCTTACCAGCTGTGGATGTTTGGTCCTTAGCAAGTCTAAAACCGTCAAAACGGACTTTCTTCTGGGGTTTATATTCCCCGGTTTTCATATCCACAGAAAGAATACCNTCCTCCGTTTTTTTATAGAAACCGGCTTTTGTTTTTTGGCCTAACCGGCCATCATCCACGAGCTTTTGCAGAATGGCCGGAATAGCAAACATATCCCGTTCCGAATCATCCACCACTTTTTCATACGTCGTTTTGGAAACATTGACCATGGTATCCAAGCCCACCACATCTGCAGTTCTGAAAGTGGCACTTTTGGGCCTGCCTACAATGGTGCCGGTCAATTTATCTACTTCTTCAACCGTGAGATCTTGTTTGACAGCCGTATGAAATGTGACTCCCATGCTGAATACGCCAATGCGATTACCAATGAAATTCGGTGTATCCTTGGCATGGACAATCCCTTTCCCCAACACATCTTCACCAAAATCAGCCATGGCTTGATACACATCATCGGATGTGTGTTTTCCCTTCACCAGTTCAAGTAAATACATATAGCGAGGCGGGTTAAAAAAATGCGTGATCATGAACCTNCTTTNCAGNTCNNCNGNCATNACNTGNNTNANATCAGNNAAGGGAATACCGGATGTATTNGAGGTTANGATTGCTGTCGNNTTTAAGATGGGGNATNATATTNTCNTANANNTTATGCTTGATCTCTATCTTTTCTGCAACTGCTTCCAAAACCCAATCAGCTTCCTGGAGTTTTTCCAGGTGTTCATCATAATTGCAAGGCGTAATCAACTTTGTATTTTTCTTATCAAACAGCGGAGCAGGTTTTAGGGTCGTTAATGTTTCCAAACCTTTNTCAGCTAATGCTTGGTTTATATCAAACAGGAGAGAGGGAATACCAGCATTGGCCAGGTGACCGGCGATCTGTGCGCCCATGACACCGGCACCCAATACGGCAGCNTTTTCGATTTTTTGCGACATGAATTTCTCGTTAATTAGTCAAATAGTGTAATGTAGTTGTACATGCACATGAAGTGGGCAAAACTGCCCAGCATTACACATACATGAAATATTTCGTGAGCACCAAATATATTTGGAATAGGATTGGGTTTCTTAAGTCCGTGGATAATGGCACCAACCGTATAGAAAAATCCGCCCACAAAAATCCAGACCAAAGCACCCACTTGCAGAATCTGTATCATAGGCCAAATGGCAATCACAGAAAGCCAGCCCATAAAAATATAAAATGTAAGTGAAAACCAATTGGGGATATTTTTCCAGAAAATTTTAAGCAGGATTCCAAATATAGTCAGCCCCCAGATAACACCGAACAAGCTCCAGCCCCAAACTCCCCGTAAGGGAATCAGGCATACAGGTGTATACGTTGCAGCAATCAGGACATGGATCATAGCGTGGTCCAGGGTTTGCAATCTTTTAACATATTTAGGAGCAAGAGGGAGCCAGTGGTATATAGCGCTGGCTGTGTATAAAAGAAACATCCCGGCACCAAATACGGAAAAGGCAGCTATATGCCAAGGCTTAAAGGGATCGAGGGATTCCTGGAGTAACAAGCTCAATGCCAATATCGCCAGAACTGCACCAATAGCATGGGATATAGCGCTGAATGGTTCTTTGATTTTCATAACAATTTATCTTTCAATAATTGTGGCAATTCCCTGGCCGGTTCCAATGCACATGGTGGCCAGGCCCCTATGAGTATCATTCTGTTCCATCACATTGATCAGAGTCGTAATAATACGCGCTCCGGATGAACCAAGAGGGTGGCCTAAGGCAACGGCTCCGCCGTTCAAGTTNATTTTATTCATATCCCAACCACCTTCACGGATTACAAACAGAGCTTGTGCTGCAAACGCTTCATTTAATTCAATGGTATCAATATCATCCAGAGACAATCCAGCTTTAGCCAATGCTTTTTCCGTAGCAGGGAGGGGCCCTACACCCATCCGTTCCCATTCAACGCCGGCGACAGCTCTGCTCACCACGGATGCACGGATATTCAAATTATGTTCTTTGGCAAATCCTTCAGATGTGAGTAATACAGCTGCAGCGCCTATTGAAAAAGGACTGCTGGTGGCTGCTGTAACAGTTCCATTTTCAATAAATGCTGGTGGCAGGCTCTTTATTTTTTCAGTATCAGGTTCTCGGGGACCTTCATCTTTTTCAATAGTCAATTCCTCATATAGGTCGATCGGAATCAATTCATTGTCGAACTTACCAGCTTTTGCTGCCTTTAATGCTTTTTCATGGGAGGATATGGTGAACGCTTCCTGGTCCTCCCGGGAAATATTTCCTTCCTTTGCCAAATTTTCAGCAGTTTCGCCCATGCTGATATAATATTCCTGATCAGCAAGTAAAGGATTGAGATCTGGAGCAAATCCACCATTAGGAATAGAAAACATATCTTCCACACCAGCAGCAATACCNACAGTTATATCTCCGCATTCAATGCGTGTGCTGATCTGATGCAGTGCATCCATACTGGATCCNCAAAAGCGATTTACTGTATTGGCAGTTGTAGTGTGAGGTAATCCAGCCAGAACCGCCACACCGCGGCCCATGAGCATGCCTTGGGGGCCTTCCGGAAAGGCACAGCCCAATGAAAGATCTTCGATTTGTTCAAACGCAATTCCCTGGTTGCGATCAAGCAAACCCTGNACGACCTGTGCTGTCAGGTCATCTGGGCGGATGCCGATCATACTGCCGTTCTTTACTCCAATAGGCGAACGGACTGCATCAATAATGACAGATTTAGACATAATAATCTCCTAAAAAGGGTATGAAGTTTGTTTAACCATGAAATGAGCAATCTCCTGTTTCAAAGAGATTGTATCCGTATTAAGATTCATGGCGGATTCTAATTTTTTAATCTTTTCAACCAGATCAGCTGCAGCTCCAGATGGAAATAAGTACCGTATTGCAGTTTGTAATTTTGTTATTATTTCTTGACAGGCTTCAATGGTATTAACTTGGGCGATCATGGGNGGTATCAGCGATTGCCCGTTTCCTGCTGTGGCATTGTTGACCCTGCAAATTGTTGCTTCCCCGGCATACAAAAGAGTAAACGCATCCGCTAATAAATCTCCCAACTGCTGCTGGTGTTTGAGGTCCTGGCCGAATTCACAAATGGCTTCATTGAATATAAGCAGTGCCAGTCGTTTGCCTGCTTCTATGGCCCTGGCTTCATCCTGCAAATTGTTCAGAGCAAAANAATTTTCTGGGTCATTCAAGAAATCGTCGAGACCATCCAAGGCAGCGCGAACATCTAATTCATCCATGAGCGCCTTTTTCGTCAAGAACCCAGTAATGATCATGCGATTGATCTCGTTGGTTCCTTCCCAAATGCTATTGATACGGTCATCGCGATAGGCCATGGCCATGGGGTATTCTTCAATAAAGCCGTAACCGCCGAAACATTGCAATCCAGTATCAATGATCTCATCACTGGTTTCACTACCGTAAATTTTGGCCATGGACGCTTCTATAGCGTATTTTTCCATAGCCTTGCCCATTTGGATATAATAGTCTTCAGCGGCGGGATCCAATGCATCGATAGCATTTTGGATCAGACCAATGGTCCGATAGGTCATGCTGTCACAACAGTAGGTACGAATGGTCATATCAGCGACTTTACCCCTAATGGCATCAAAATTGGCAATCGTTTGTCCGAATTGCCGGCGTTCCTTAACATACTTGATTGTTTCTTCGATGCATGTCTTGGCTCCGCCTAAACAGGATGCTGCCAATTTATAGCGGCCGATATTCAAGGCGTTAAAGGCAATATCAGTACCTTTACCAACCTCATACAAAAGATTTTCAACTGGTANTTTGCAATCTGTGAATTTGAGTGAAGTGGTGGANGAACCCTTCATNCCCATTTTCTTTTCTTCAGCGCCGATCTCAAATCCTTCNGTTCCTTTTTCTACAAGTATACCGGAGAATTTGTCACCATCCACCTGCACCAATACGGTGAATACATCTGACCAGCCGCCATTCGTAATAAAAATCTTTTCACCATTTAAAATATAATGTTTCCCATCTTCCGAGAGTATGGCAGTTGTTTTTCCAGATGTGGCATCGGAGCCTGCTGATGGTTCGGTCAGGGCATAGGAAGCTATTTTTTCGCCAGTAACCAGATCTGGAAGAAATTTTTCTTTTTGTTCTTTGGTACCGAACCAGACGATACCCATGCTGCCGATGGATGTTTGTACACTGGACGTTACTCCAAAAGAGGCTGAACCGCCCCGGCATAACCCCTCCATTACAATGGCAGAGGTTATTTTATCCAGGTTCATACCTCCGTATTCTTCTGGAATATCTGCACCCAAAAGCCCGAGTTCACCGATCTCTTTCATTAAACTGAGGGTCAGTTCCTTATTGAACTTGTCAATATTCAATACATTGGGATAAATGCGTTCTTTGGCGAAATCAATGACCATTTTTTCGATTTCCCGGTGTTCCTCAGAAAATGATTCCCTGCTGAATACTGGGTGTGAGCCAATGGGCTGGACCAAAAATTGTCCGCCTGTATTAAGTTCTATTGTTTCTCTCCTCATGATAATCCTATTTTTTAATTAACCCGGAAAGAATGAAATCAGAAATGGTCTGAATGTATTCCCGGGCACTGGTGTTTTTTAATTTGAATAGGGTGAACCACATAATACCTTCAATATTGACCATGATGGACATTGCTGTGATATCTACATCCAGGTTTTTGAATTCACCGTTATCCATACCTTGTTGAATGATGGTTGAAATGAGGTTTACAAATTCACTATATACTTTTTGGAGTTTGTCATTGAACTCCGGATCACGTCCGGCCATGGACCAGAATTCTAACAATGCTTTGAAAACAACAGGATCTTTTTCGTATTGAACGATAAAGTACTGAAAAAGTGAACGTAGTTGATCGGACGCAGAACGATCGGTATCCACAATATGATTTAATACAGCGCTGTAATTATGTACCCAATGATTGACCAGGGAGAGGTAGATTTCTTTCTTTGATTTATAGTACCAGTAGATTGCGCCTTTACTCATTTTGGATGAAGCCACAATATCATCCATGCGGCTATTTTCGTAGCCCTTTTGGACAATGACTGCCAATGCAGCGTCAAGGATCTGTGCTTTACGTTGTAGTTGCTTTGATTCGTTCATAAACTAAACCGACTGGTCAGTCGAGTTTAGAATTTATTCATCATTTCAACAAGTAAATTTTGTATATGAACTTGCTTTAAATATAATAAATGCATTATTATTGTTATTGAGAATCAGTCTCAATATTACTACTTCATTATTAGATTCTAATTTCATGAAAAATAAAAAAGCGAATATTTTACTCTTAACTATCTTGTTGCTCAATGTTGTTAATGCTGATAACAGGAGATATGTATGGACCTATGAATACATTACGATGGAGCCCGGCAAGGCAGAACTAGAACACTATTTGACGTTCCAAGGGAAAGATCGTATGCATACCAAGGATGCTGTTAAAGTGGTTCATAA
>PAWC01000022.1 GCA_002713385.1 Fidelibacterota bacterium | reverse complement strand
ATGGGCAGGCAAGCCTGCACACTGGTCAGTAGTTATCAAAATGCTGGACATAAATCAATCCAATGGAATGGCACCAATACTTCAGGTCAATCCGTGAGTGCTGGATTGTACTTATATACGATACAGGCAGGGGAGTTTATTCAGGCCAAGAAGATGGTACTGCTAAAATAGATTTACTCTTTTCACAACATCAAGCCCCACTTTCGTGGGGTTTCTTGTTTGTGGGAGGATGGGTAGATTTGGATATGATGAAATCCATTACACCCACCGGTGAGTTTAGTTGTTGGGCATCAACATGATATATAGAGTGCGAGCGAAAATAATTAAAGAGAAATTGGGTGAGTTTTATGAAAAACTTACGGACGGAACAATTGATCACCAGCTTCCAGATGGTGAAGAAATAGTTTCTTCCATGCAACGAGCGATGTTAACTGGACCAGGTCTTATAGAATGGTTCGAAATGTGTTTTTGTCCTACCCCTTTACAACATGAACGTGAAACCCAGTATGATTCTTATTTTTCTGAAATTGATACTGAGCTTGTCCACAGCTATGGTAAAATTAATGGAAAATCATTTTGGTCTTATATGGCATCAATGAATAATCGCCGGGAAGATGCCTAAAAAATTATTGCACCAGAAATTACTCCGTTACGCACCCTAAATACGGTGAAATCCAACGTTGGAGCGCAGCTACATCTCACTGATCTTTGGCCTCCACTGGACTCTGTAAGCGGGGTTTATTATATATAACGTTCCCGCCAGCCATATTCCCACGGAAGGTAGGGAAAAAATTGGTTGCAGGCTGGCTGCGTATCCTTTTTCTCTCACTTTTGATATGAAGGCTCCAGTGTCTATATTTTAATATTACACATTACATTTTAGGAGTGATGATGTTGAAAAAATCAAGACCACCTAAACCATTTCTCATCTCAAGTTATTTAATCAATTTTTTGTTTATATCCTTTTTGCAATCTCAAAATATCATCGATGCTTATTTAATTGGCAACAATACGACCACACTTAGAGGGACCCAACAAGATGGGCTGATGACCCCACGAGATCTAGATTTTCATAAAGATGTAGATAGGCAGAATGAACTCTGGGTCATTAATGAAGGTGCAACACCCTATGGAAATAACACCCAGTATGTTGAAACAGTGTGTATTCCCCAGAATAGCAATGTTACCTTTACTATTTATGATTCGTATGGCGATGGTATTTGCTGTGGTTTTGGGAATGGCTCTTATGATGTAATTATCTGTGGTGAAACAGTTGCTTCAGGTGGGAATTTTGATTCCCAGGAGTCAACTTCTTTTAATGTGGGCACCTGCGATGATGCATGTGCAGGGAATGAAGTTGAGGTGACTATCTCAATTCTCACTGATAATTACGGAGGTGAAACATCCTGGGATATTGTAGATGACGATAATTCAACAGTATATGATATGCATGCTGACGCAGGCGGAAGTACCGTAACGTATTACAATGCAGGCCAGGATAATCAGTGGGCAGAATATCGTAAAGATTCATATTCAGGTCATTTCATGCATACTGCCAGCGCCATCGCCATGAGCGAAAACGGTACTTTCGCCAATACTTTAGACTGCCAGGATGCGAATAATAATGCCAATGGCTATTTTACGGGATGTACGCTGTGGGATTCTGATACGACAGTCTATGCCCGAATTAATCAAAATGGTCCTTTGCTNGGCAGCCATATAGATATGATTCACCAAAGTCCATACAGNGAAGGCATTGCCAGCGCAGGCGGAAATGTGTACTGGCTGTTTGATGGTTTTCATAATGCCATCTGTAAATATGATTTTGGAGCTCCACATCAGCAAGGAGGTGATGACCATTCCGATGGCCGTGTCTGGCGTCATTCTGATGTTGCTGTTGATAGAGTTCCTGGTTTATCCAGCCATATGGAAATTGATCCAGTTTCCGGGTGGTTATATATAGCTGATACCGGTAATGAACGCATACTTAGAATGGACCCGAATTCGGGGTCAATTGCACAGAATCTTAATCCGTATGGTGAATCGCTGGCAGGCTATTGGCTAATGTCAGGAACGGACTGGAATATTGTTGCTGATACAGACCTGACCTACCCCACAGGATTGGATATTTACGAAGACAGACTCTTGGTTAGTGACTATGCTAATGGAGATATCATTGTTTATGATATTACCCAGGATCCGGTTGTCGAATTAGGCAGAATTGAAACAGGGTTAAGTAATGAAATCATGGGGCTGAAGGTCAGCCCGGAAGGGGCAATCTGGTACGTATGCACCAATGCCAACGAACTGTATCAAATTACCACTATGTTAATGGGTGACTTGAATGGGGATGGAGCTTATACCATAATGGATGTAGTACTTTGTGCACAGTTTGTCATGGGGTTATCGGAGCTTGAAGAAGATGAATTATACCGGGCTGATGTGAACTATGATGATGTCATCGATGTTATTGATGTATTGCTCATTGTTGATCTGGTAATTTTACAATGAAGACATTACTTAACGTAGAAATGGAATAAATTAGAATGAAAGAACAGGAAATCGGCTATATTTCCAATTATTTTGGTAATATAGCAGTTGTTATTATTGAAATGACAAATGGGACCCTGGAAACAGGTGATACTATCCATTTCAATGGACATACAACAGATTTTACGACCACGGTTGCTTCTATGCAGATCGAACATGAACAAGTTGAAAAAGTGAAAAAGAACGACAGTGTAGGTCTTAAAGTCAGTGAGAGAGTGCGCAAGACAGATAAGGTATATAAAGTTATCGATCAATGATTGATGTCATGCTGATTCATTTCAGCATANTTTGTGTTATTTTATTACTTAATCTGTTGGCCTTACTGCTTACAATTAGAATAACAACTATTCAAATCTGGCCTCCGCCATTCAGCCGATCCTGGCAATTTTGGTTTACTTGGATTTCATTTACATATTTTATGGTAGGTATCCCTGTTCTAGGTATTCTCGATTATGGTACGTTAGGATTGAGTGGTCTACCAAGATTTATAAGTGCTGGAATTTTGTTCTTAATTGCTTTTCNTATTGGCATGTCAGNGATTTACCAATTGAGTGTTAAACAAACATTGGGACTCCGAGGGAAATTCATTACCGGGAAAGAACGTTTGATATGACTTTTTTTAAAACCAATATTAAATTGTTTTGTGTTAAATGTTATTAACAGATATGCGTTTGNTTTGCAATTATTGTTGTGTGTTGCATTCGTTGTTTGCGCTGAGAAAGAAGATAAAACAATACTGAATACACACCCTTCCGAATGGACTGTTTCCGACTGGCTGAATTCAAAACCGATCACTCTCCAGGAACTCCAGGGACAAGTTGTCCTCGTTCGCTGGTGGACAGGACCCACATGCCCCTATTGTATTAACTCATCGGTGGCCCTGAATGAATTTCATGAAATGTACAAAAATGACGGTCTGCAGGTTATCGGTTTTTATCACCATAAATCACGAATACCTTTTGATCAAAACACAGTCAATGAATATGCTGAAAATCTGATGTTCAAATTTCCTGTNGCTGTGGATCATAACTGGAAAACAATCAATGCCTGGTGGCTGCAGGACGACCGCAGGAAGTGGACCTCTGTTTCTTTCTTACTGGATAGAAAGGGGATCATTCGCTATATCCATCCCGGCGGGCAATACGTAAAAGGGGATGGAGTTTATGAAAAACTTCAGCAGGAAATAGAAAAACTGTTAAAGGAAAAATAATAATGAATTTCGGATTGCAGCGATCATTTTTCATAGCCCTGTTCGCATTATTTTTAATACCTGTGGCGGTTGAGGCTAAGCTCAATACCAAAAATGTTATACTGATCACCTTGGATGGTATCCGCTGGCAGGAAATTTTCTCCGGTGCGGACAGCGCTTTAATATTTAGCAAAACGTTCACCAAAGACAGTGCNANGNTTGTAAACCGATTTTGGGATGATGATGAAAACNAGCGCCGACAAAAATTGNTGCCATTTTTCTGGANCACAATTGCCAACCATGGCCAGCTGATTGGCAACGTNCAAAAGGGGAGTGTTGTGGAATTAAAGAATCCCTATTGGTTTTCTTATCCCGGGTACAGCGAAATATTGGTGGGTTATGTGGATTCCACCCGCAACAGCAATGCCAGTGAAAATAATCCCAATATCACCGTGTTGGAATACATACATGACCAACCTGGTTTTGGTGGAAAAGTAGCGGCTTTTTGTTCCTGGGATGTGTTTGATTATATTATTAATGAAGAGCGGGCCAGCTTCCCTGTTAATTCCGGGATGGAACGGTTTGAAGAATCCTATGGCAGTCAAAAAGCAAAAATACTCAATGAACTCATGTTCCAGATTCCCATCCCGTGGGGATCTGTGCGCTATGATGCGTTTACATACCATTATGCCTTTGATTATCTTAAACGTAATAAACCCCGGCTCCTGTACATCGCCTTTGATGAAACAGATGAATACGCCCATGAAGGTAAATATGGTCAATATTTGAAAGCAGCAAATGCGCTCGATGGATTTATAGAAAATTTATGGGATTGGCTCCAAAGTGATTACCGCTATAAAAATAAAACAACCTTGATCGTCACTACTGATCATGGGCGGGGTCAAGANCCGATTGATTATTGGCGCCACCACGGCAGTGANGTGCAAGGGGCTGAAAAAGTGTGGCTCGCGGTGCTGGGGCCGGATACGCCTGCTTTGGGTGAAACAGAAAATATGGAAACTCTATACAGTTCACAAATAGCAAAAACCATCAGTACACTGCTTGGTGTAGAATATACTAATAAAAAAGCTGTGGGTAATGTTATTGAAAGAATGATTCATGATTAAATTATATTNAGTGTATATTTGCAACTACTGGACTCAAAATTGAAACGAATTTTTATATTTTTTACTATTGCAATTATGTCCATGTGCTGGGGACAATCAAACATTAATACTGACAATACTTACATTGTCACAGCCAATTTCAATGTAGAAGGTATGTTGATAAAAGGCGGTTTTCTATGAATGGGCTGACCAAACAATATCGGTAAGGCCCTGGATGGGCTGAAGGGTATAGAAAAACAATCTTTTGANACTTCTTCGAGACTATTTACTGTTCTTTTTGATTCTACAAATGTATTAGTCAGTGATATAAAGAAAGCTGTCGAAAATGCAGGGAATTTTACATTGATCAATTGGGAAATAGAGCCTGCTGAAAACGCTAATAAAATTGAAACAGAGGAGTGAGTTATGAAAACCATAATTAGTATTTTACTACTAGTAAGTTTAATGTATGCCCAGGAACAATCTCCTGGCGGCGACGTGCTGAATGAATCACCATTGATGCCCGTTCCAGCAGATATGACCTTTGAAGAATATCGTGATATGAACCGTCGACTAACGGTTGGATTAGCGTTAACGGCTGTACCCATTCCCGGTTTGATCCACGATTATGCAGGAGAAAAGAAAAAAGCGAAACGTATCCGCAGGGTTGCTTTAGGTAGCGTTGGATTGATTGTTGCGGGAGCCTTCATGGCTGGTGATGATAAGGGCGAATGGCAGGATACAGATTATAATATATATGTTGAAGGTGAAGGTGATAGTGAGCTGCGCTACGAAATGATTCCTATAGGCATGATCGGGAATGATGTAACCTATGATTTAAAACCATTGCATCGTAAGCAAGGTAGTGGGGGAGGAGGCCTGCTGATTGTATTGGGAGTTGGCCTACTCGTTGCAGATATTATCTATGATGTATACCACGGTGTCAAGATCATCGAAGAAAAACGGGATGCAGTACGTTTTAAATATGGCAAGCAGCTGAATTTCAGTTATGCACCGGAAATGAATTTAAAAAATAATTATGCTGGCGTTAAGATGACTTACAATTTCTAACTATTAAACCGGAAGAAAGATTATGCTGAAACACGTTGTAATTGTTATGGGTATGTTGACAATACTGTTTGGCCAGTTCAATATACAAGGTAAAGGAGGGTATGTACCCACTCAGGACAACCGTTCAGATTGCGTCAGCCCTCAACAGCGCCAGGAAATGCAAAATGCCGTTCAGGAATATTTGCAAGCCCACCCAATGAATCCATCAAGAGATGATACAACATTTTTTGAAGATCCCCAAGGCAACGGCGGCATGTTTGGCGAAGATCACTTAATTACAGGCTATGTTGATGAAAATCAGTCATTGTATTTTTGGGTCGATTATACGTGTTATTTTACAACCTACAATAATCACTGGGGGACCGATATTGCTATACCCACTTTTTGGCATATGGATGAAATGATCACTCCAATTCTGGCTGCTGCGGATGGTATTGTTTTTTATACACACGATGGAGAATTTGATCGCAACTTAACATGGAACTACAGCAATGTTGCTAATGCCGTTGCTTTATTGCACGATGATGGCACCTATACAGGGTATTGGCATATGAAAAAATATACTGTGGCCGTGNCAGTCGGAGAAAGTGTATCCATGGGAGACACCCTGGGGTTTGTGGGCAGCTCCGGAATTTCATCATGGCCGCACCTCCATTTTGAAGTGAATAACAGTAATTCTGGACTTATTGACCCCTGGCATGGGGACTGTAATACAGATCCATCCCGATGGGTCGACCAGTATCCTTATCTTGGAGAATATCCCCAAGATGTCCATGATTATTCTTCTTCCGGTGTACCATTAACGGTTATGAATGATTGGTTACTTNCTCAGGCAGTGAGTGAAAATGCTCCTCGTTCAAAGCACGCTAATGAGGGGGATATCCGCTGGAGTTTCGTCCGCATCAGGAATTTGGCCCGGGGCGATACCTTGCGCTGGGTGCAAACACGGCATGAAGATGGAGCAGAAAATGATTATTGGTGGGTGCCCAGTGAAGACACGAATATTAACTGGCCCGCTAATNTGGAATACTTTACTTGGTCCAACTGGTGGGTATGGGGCTATATTGATTCAGATACATCCGTATCATATGGTGACTGGACTGAGAGATTCTATATCAACAGTACTGTTTTTGATTCCTTAACCAATATTGTTGTTGATGGAGAGCTTAACCAATNGCCTGAAATAGCGCCCGTGGTCTTTGATGTGGAGGCTGGTGAAACATTTTATGGGGAGATCCCCAGCAGTGATGCCGACGGCACACCTTGGATACACGAAGTATTGACTGACCCCATTCTGGGTATGATCGAATTGTACGGCGGTTACCAGCACAGGTTTGCGTATACATCCATTTCTGGAGCAGCTGGATATATGGATTCAGTAACCATCGCAGTTTATGACGACAAGAATGAAATAAATACCGGTAAGATCTATTTCAATAATATGAGTGTGGGTGTGGATGATGAATTAACTCCGCAATCATTTGCATTATATTCCAGTTATCCCAATCCCTTCAACCCAATCACCACCATCCGGTTTTCTGTAGAGGCAAGGCATGCCTTGCACCTACGGGTTTATGATATATCCGGACGGTTAATAGAGACTTTGGTAAATGAAAAATTGAATCCTGGCGAACACGAGATTCAGTGGCATGCGGATCGGTATGCCAGTGGAGTTTATTTTGTGGAACTGGTTTCAGGTGATCAACGCCAAGTGCAAAAGCTGATTTTGATCAAATAATCAGTTTAAAACTAACCGGTCATTAATAAAGACGATTTGCAGCTTTTGCAGCATTAAAGGCGATTTCAATTCTTTTCGTTTTACAGTTTTTTTGATAAAATCATAAACAAGTAGATCCAACAGATAGTAGTTCGGATGCTCCAGGTGCTCTTCAAATATTTCTATATCCATACGCCTACGCTTTTTCAGATCATCCCAAACTGCAACATAGTATTTTTCAAACACCTGTAAACATTGCTTTGCATGGTAATTAAATTTATCATATTCATCTATCAGCCAANGTTCTTCTTCGTTGGGATCATACATATTATCCTTGATCAATTTCTTAACAAATGCGTCAACTTTAGCTTTACTGCCTTTATAATTCTCTTTTGTCATTAATTAATAGTCCATTTAAGTAGTAATATATTCATAAGTATAATAATAAGAAAAATAATAAACTCAAATACCTGATTGACTCCATTGCCATGTTTTCTTTTAGGGGCTACATTCTTTCTATTTATTGAACGAATTCCATGTCAAAAAAACATAAATTAGATACAAAACTCATCCATGCCGGTGAGCCCAAGGAACGTTTTGGAGGCGCGGTGAGCATGCCCATTTTTCAATCTTCCACATTCGAATTTGGTGGTGAAACGGATTACCATGATCTAAAATACATTCGTCTGAACAACACTCCTAACCATATTGCGCTCCATGAAAAACTGGCAGCTTTAGAAAATGGTGAAGATGCGTTGGTTACATCAAGCGGTATGGCCGCCATTTCAGCAGTTTTGCTTTCGTTTCTTAAAACCGGTGATCATTTTTTAGCACATGAAACGCTCTACGGNGGCACCCATGATATTATAAATAAAGATTTTCCTGATCTTGGTATTGCGTGTGATTTTATTGATTGTTGTGACCCTGAAGGATGGGATGAGCAGCTGCGACCGGAAACAAAACTTATTTATGTTGAAACAATTACNAATCCATTAATGGATGTTCTGGACTTGAATGCAGTGGTAGAGTTTGCTAAAAAACATAATTTACTTGCACTGATCGACAATACCTTTGCCTCTCCTGTGAATTACCGCCCGCTGGAGCATGGCTTTGATCTCTCGCTTCACAGCGCCACGAAATATTTGAATGGACACACAGATATTGTAGCCGGAGCTGTAATTGGATCAAAGGAATTGATTACAAAAGTCAGACATAAATTGAATCACCTNGGCGGAGCATTGGATCCCAACGCCTGTTTCCTTATGCACCGCGGGATGAAAACATTGAGCATTCGCATGGAGCGCCAGAACAGTAATTCATTAGCTGTCGCCAGATTTCTTGAGAAACATGAAAAAGTAAGAATAGTTAACCATCCNGGACTGGAAAGCAGTGCCAGTTATAACCGTGCGCAGGAACTTCTTGATGGCTGTGGCGGCATGGTCAGTTTTGANATTGACGGTAATGTTAACGATGCAGACATGTTCATATCAAATTTAACATTGTTTATCAATGCACCCAGCCTAGGCGGTGTGGAATCGCTGGTAACTCGCCCCGTACAGACGTCCCATTCCGGCATGTCCCCAAAAGAGCGCGCCGCTGCCGGCATCAAGGATGAATTAATTCGCATGTCCATCGGCATCGAAGCAGAAGAGGATTTGATCGCTGACCTGGAGCAGGCACTGGAGCAATTATAGTGTCTGAAGCAGTCCATTTGGATCAACCTGGCGCAGGACTGTCAGCATACGAAACATTTTTACTACGTTATATAAAATTACCCCGTTTCGTTAGCACCATGACTTGGCATTCAGCTGTGGAATTATTTCGTGATGAGGGCAGAAAGGTCTTCGCACTAGTTGATCCACTTAGTGATGAACAGTTATTAACCCCAGTGTTAATCGATCGCTTACGGGGCATGGAGGATAGTTCTCGTAACTGGTCACCGGCCATGACTATGGAACATCNGNTTATAACCGGAAAGGATTTCAAGAATGCTATCATTCATTTGAANAAGGGGAAAGTTCCTGATAAAAATGTGGATATCGCTAATTATAAACCATCGACTGACATTGGCCGGGAAGTTATTGGACGCTTCAAAGGCTTCCAGGATGAATTTATAACCATCATGAGCAATGAACGTTATCAGCGCAGTTCCGATATGAAATTCCGTCATCCGTGGTTAGGACCGTTGAATTCATTTCAATGGCTGTGTTTAGCTGCAGGGCATCAGTATTTGCATCGGACGCAGATAAAGAAAATTTTAAAAATAATTTAGATAAAAGAAAGCCCCTGATAATCAGGGGCTTTCTTTTTGGTGTTCGATTTTAGAACTCAGGTGTGTTGGCGAGTGAGAGTGTATTGCCAGGTGAGTCTTGTGCATCGGTCAAATCGATCTCCGGTTGTTCAACTGTCGCTTGAGCCTCTGCTTCTTCAGCAGTGTTTGTTGTAAACTGCATGCCGTCCCAGGTAAACGTCTGGCTGGCGCCAAGGGCTTTCCTGGCAATGGCAAAAGCTTTAGCAAAAGAGATCACTTTTGGTGGTTCCGGTGTAATGACCTCTTCTTCCACCCATTCAATAGCATTCGATTCCTCAACAACCACTTCTTCTATTTCAAGGGGTATTGCTTCAGTCAATTCAGATTGAACGGTTGGTTTGTGCTGGATGTAAAGTGCTGTGAAAACCACCACAGCGAAGGTCAGGGAGACAACGAACGCTCCCGTTGAGCTGTTATCATTTTGATTCATGGCGTGCTCCTTTCTTTGAGTTTACGCTTGCGATCTGGAGCTTGTACGCCATTATGAATGAAGCAGTTCCAATAATAAAATAGGCGGCTGCGCTTTGATCACAAGCTCCCAAAGAAAGGGACAAGGCAGCCGCCATGAGATTCTAATTTAAGAAATTTTAATAATCTTTAATCGTTTTGCTATCGCGTGTATAATGTAGTACCAAAGGAGCGCCAGGGCAACATTAACGATTATATAATACGGCCACGAGCCGAAATGCTTCATGATATCAATCGATGGATAGCGGAAATCAAGAATATTTTGACCTAATACAAAATCATATACTGCAATAAAACCAGCATAAACCAACATGGCTTTTAAAGCAGTCCAGGCAGCATCCCTGTTGAGTAATCGTCCCTGTTTTATGAATAAAATTGTCAAAGCAAGGGGCGCTGAATGTTTTAGAACGAATCCAGCCCATGATAACGGAAATGTTGTCAATGGCGGACTTACAGGATTGGGCCAGATCATCAGGGTCAGTAAATCACCCGTCCAGGCGAAGTAAAAAAAGATTTCGAAAAGTTTCTGGTTAAACCAGAAGGAGAGCACCAGGCCAATCACAGCCGTAATGTTGCATAACCACAATAACAAATGGGGGTTATGTTCAATATTATACCAGCCGGTGGTCAGCAATGCATAGATAATTGCAGCCTGGATGGAATAGATGACCTGTTTTTCTTTTTTAGCAGCTCCCCAAAATAAAGCGAGGGAGACCAAAAATGTAAGTAAAGGTATGATCAGAGTATATCCTTAAAGTACTCGAGCGCTTCCGGGTTGGCCAGGGCATCCTTGTTGGTGACTTCTTCGCCATGGAGCACATTCTTTACGGCCAGTTCTACTTTTTTCCCACTGATTGTATAAGGAATATCTTCTACTGTTTTTACAATGGAGGGAACATGCCGTGGAGTACAGTTAGCCCTGATGGATCGTTTAATAGAGTCTATTAATTCATCATTTAGATTATTACCAGAATTCATTTTAAGAAACAAGGCCACTTGTTCATCTCCATCTGACTGCACACCCACAACCAGACTATCGGCCACTTCGGCCATTTGTTCCACCACGCGATAGATCTCCGCTGTTCCAATCCGCACACCTCCGGGATTCAACGTAGCATCGCTGCGGCCATAGATCGTTACACCACCATGATCATTGATCTCAATATAATCGCCATGATACCAGATATTTTCGAATTTGTCAAAGTATGCATGATGATATTTACTGCCGTCAGCATCATTCCAGAAATAAACGGGCATGGAAGGAAATGCTTTCTTGCAGACCAATTCCCCTTTTTCATTACGTATCGATTCTCCTTGCGGATCAAAAGAATCGACGTCCATGGCTAATCCACTGCATTGAAGTTCGCCACGGTGGACTGGCAGCATGGGACTTCCTCCTGCGAAACACGAAATAATATCTGTACCTCCTGAAATAGATGCCAGTTGCACATCTTTTTTCACATCCCTATAAATGTAATCAAAATTTTCTTCCATAAGTGGTGACCCGGTGGAAAGAATGATGCGCATTGCTGAAAGGTCGTTTATATCATTGGGCTTATTACCAGAACTTTCACTGGCAGCGATAAACTTGGCGCTGGTACCAAACACAGTTATACCTAATTCTTCAGCCATAGCCCACATGGCATTGCTATCTGGATAGAAGGGAGAACCATCATAGAGGATCACTGTCGAACCGATGGCCAAATTACTCACCAGCCAATTCCACATCATCCAGCCGCAGGTGGTGAAATAAAAAACATTATCATCTGCACTTATATTACAATGCAGCCGCAGTTCCTTCATGTGCTGAATAAGTGTACCACCGGCTCCATGGACAATGGACTTGGGCAATCCGGTTGTTCCAGATGAATACATGATATAAAGCGGATGATCAAAAGGAAGTTGTTCAAAGTCGATCGTTTTCGCATCATTTGCAATGAACTCGGGAAAAGCCACACTGTTGTCGATCATACTGACATCAGGGTCTTCTTGAGTATAGGGAATCACTACCACTTTTTGCACACTGGTGAGATCTTTGAGAATCCCCTGCAGCTTTTCCAGTGAATCATGGGCCTTCCCGTTATAAAAATAGCCATTAGCAGCAAAGAGGACCTTGGGTTCTATCTGGCTGAAGCGGTCCAAAACCCCTTTGATTCCAAAATCAGGGGAGGATGAGGACCAAATGGCACCAATGGCAGTAGTGGCCAGCATGGCAATGATGCTTTCTGGCATGTTGGGTACAAATCCAGCGATGCGATCACCTTTATTTACACCAAGTTCTTTTAAAGCATGAGCAGTTTTGACTACAGCAGAGTAAAGTTCATTATAAGTCAGTTTTCGAACTGGTTGACCCTCGCCCTTGAAAACGATAGCTGTTTTATCATCTCTTCGGCGCAGCAGGTTTTCGGCAAAGTTTAATCGGGTTCCATCAAACCATATTGCTCCAGGCATTTTGGAAACATCATCCACAACCTGCGTATAAGGATGCGAATGAAGAATATCAAAAAAAGACCAGGCAGAATCCCAGAATTCTGGGATTCGATTTACAGACCAATAATGGAGATCATGATAATTCTCAAGATTTAGCCCATGTCTGTCATTTATGAATTCTTTAAATTCGAACATCTGCGAGCCTTGAATTTGCTCTACAGACGGTTGCCACATGATTTTTTTCATCTGTAATCAGTTTAATTAACAGCGAAAAATAACAGACTTTAACTACATAAACAGCATACGATTCTGTAAATGAAAATTGCATTCTTAACTGCGGGCGGACTTGCACCTTGCCTTTCGGCGTCCATCGGCGCGCTGATAAAGGAATACCATGCCAAGGAACCGGACGCCGATCTTATTGGATATTTAAATGGATATCGCGGATTGTTGTTGGGAAATTCAATTTCATTTCCTGATAATGCCCATGAATACGCGGATACGCTGATGCAATACGGCGGCAGTCCGATCGGGAACAGCAGAGTTAAACTCACGAATGCGGAGAGTTGCATAAAAAACGGTTATGTGAAAAAAGGGAAAAACCCAGTTGCTGTAGCCGCAGAACAGCTGCAATCTGATGGGATAGATATTCTGCATACCATCGGCGGTGATGATACCAATTCCATGGCTGCGGAATTAGTTAACTATTTATCAGAAAACGATTATGGTCTCACAGTGGTTGGTTTACCCAAAACNGTTGATAATGATGTATATCCNATTGCCCGTTCACTGGGCGCTGACACAGCTGCTGAACAGGGAGCCATCTTTTTTGAAAATATCGCCAATGAGAATACAACCAGTACACGCCAGCTGCTGATTCATGAAGTCATGGGACGACATTGCGGCTGGCTCACAGCAGCAACTGCCAAAAAATATCGTGAAAGTCTCGATTCAAAATCGTTTGTGGATTCCATGCTGATCTCCCGCGAGCGTTGGGATGTAGATGCTGTATATATCCCGGAAGAAGAACTTGATTTTGACAATGAATGTGCACGATTGAATAAACGTATGAACGAAAAAGATGGTGTAAATATTTTCTTGAGCGAAGGCGCCGGTGTGGATGCGATCGTTAAGGAAATGGAGGCCGGTGGGGAGGTAGTTCCCAAGGACGCCTTTAGACACGTAAGGCTGGATGAGATCAACCCCGGGCAGTGGTTTGCGGAGCAGTTTAAAGAGAAATTAAACGCTGATAAAGTTCTAGTGCAGAAAAGCGGATATTTTGCCCGATCAGCAGCTCCCAATGAATTTGACTTGGATTTAATCAAAAAGTCTGCAGCTTTATCAAGTAACTGCGGTTTAGAGGGAAGAAGCGGTGTCGCCGGGTTGGACGAAGATAAAAATAATGAAATGAGTCTTATAGAATTTAATCGCATAAAAGGCGGTAAACCTTTTGATACCAGCAAAGATTGGTATCAAAAACTGAAACAAGAAATTAACTAGCAAATAATAGGAGAANATGGAATTGAAATCATTACAGGATATTGCTGAAGCAATGGTTANTCCCGGGAGAGGGATTTTAGCAGCAGATGAAAGTACACCCACGTGCACCAAGCGCTTTGAAAGCATCGGTGTGGAAAGTACTGCAGAGAATCGGAANGCCTATCGTGATATGCTGTTTACAGCTGCAGGCATGGAAGCATACATCAGCGGCGTCATCATGTTTGATGAAACGCTGCGCCAATCAACCCTGGATGGGAATATCCCGTTTCCGGAATATTTATCATCGTTGGGAGTGGTTCCCGGAATTAAAGTAGATATGGGCGCCAAAGTATTAGCCAATTCACCCGATGAGAAAATAACCGATGGTTTGGATGGCTTACGCGAAAGGTTAATCGAATATTATGGCATGGGCGCCCGGTTTGCCAAATGGCGTGCGGTGATCACCATTGGTGAACATATACCCACCCATTACTGTATTGCCACAAATGCCCATGCATTAGCCCGTTATGCAGCATTGTGCCAGGAGCAAGGCATTGTCCCAATCGTGGAACCGGAAATATTGATGGACGGTACGCACACCATTGAAGAGAGCTATGNCCTCACCATCGAGACACTGCATACAGTCTTTTATGAACTGGCTTCACAAGGTGTCCAATTGGAAGGCATGGTTCTCAAACCTAACATGGTTTTATCAGGATATGATTGTGCAACGCAAGCATCTGTAGAGCAAGTGGCCAGCATGACAGTGGATTGTTTTATGAATACAGTACCGGCTGCGGTTCCGGGGATTGCATTTTTATCCGGCGGCCAAAGTGATGAACTGGCAACAGCACACCTGAACGCAATGAACCAGATTGATGGCAAGCCTTGGAACCTTACCTTTTCGTACGGACGAGCGTTACAAGCGCCTGCATTAAGTGCCTGGGGCGGAAGTGCGGATAATGTTCCTGCGGCTCAGGAAGCATTTCTTAAAAGAGCCAAACTGAATAGCCTGGCTACATTGGGTCAGTATGCGGAGGAAATGGAGTAATTTTCTAAAACGAAAATTTCATACCCACTACATTAGTGGGTTCCCATTTTTCATCTTTCAGATCGTTTTGCTGCATGTAATACATTGTAGCCTTCACGAATGAGATACTCTTTATTTCACAGCCAACGAAAAAACGGTTGCGGTTTAAATCACTTTTTTCCATATCATAAAAAATTTCGTCAGCTAGGTATGGGATAAGTTTAAGTGAGGTAAACCCTTTTCCTATTTTTAAGGTCACCATGTTACGATTGCGGATTACAGGGTCCTTGTCCGGCATTATGCGGTATTCAAAGCGGCTTCTGACAAAAAAGCCCAAAATTCCAAAATTCATTTTCGTTGAAAGTGTACCATGGGGTCGGTGTTCCTGCTTAAAAGAATCACCTTTCAATTCGAACACTTCTCTAATATTAATGCCTAATATAAAATTATCGATCAAAGGGAAATAAACACCTATATCGCCATGATAATACTTTAATTGTTTACCCATATTGTATGAACGAAAATCACCTTCTATAGATAGGAAATAGGTGTCATTTATTGGTTTGGATAATTTTGCTGCTTGCCAGAGTTCAATCTCTTCAGCAACTATCATGAAAGGCAGCAAAATGACTATCAGTATTTTTTTCATTAGGTTAAAACTTATTACTTATGTACTCCAGTTCTTATAGGGATTGGTTGCAAGATTGACATTATAATATTTGGGGTCGTGAGAAACTTCTTCCCTAATCCAATCTGGTAATTCGAAAGGTTGATCTTCCTGTTCCAGCTCAATCTCGGCAACAACCAGTCCGCTATTTTCCCCAAGAAATTTATCNATTTCCCATTTTTGACCAAATGAACAAATTGTAAAGCGAATTTTCTCGATGAGTGGTTTCATACACAGATTCTCTAGTAAGATCTTGGCGTCATCTACTGGGATTTCATATTCATACTCCATGCGAGTTAATTTAGTTTTAAGTGCTTTAATTGTCAGCCTTGCTTTGTTATCCATGATGCGCACACGAACAACTCTCTGTTCATCTGCACTAATGTAACCTTGAATACAATGCATGCCTGAATCAGGGCGCGGCCAGTTGTCCTGCACAAGAAATTTTCGTTCAATTTCTAATTTCATTTTTTCCATATTCCGATAAGTGCTGCTGAAATTATTATACCCGGATAAAAAGGTTCAATAGCCCCGGGATAATGACCAGTGAGATGTCCATATATAAACCATGAAATAGCTGTAATGACCGGTAATATCATAGTTGGTATAATTTTACCTGCATCTAATCTAGTTTCGGTGAACGTCATTAAAAAGGGCAGGAGAATACCCGGCACAATGATTGAACCAATGACATACCAGAGCCGCACAATGGAGGGTATACTGATGGCCAGCAATACAGCTANAATGGCCATGACAAGCAATCCTTTGCGGATATATTCAGTTTCGTTCCTTTGTTCTTCTTTTTGCTGAATCCTTAAAAGAATATCACGACCGAATGTGATGGCAGAGATCAGCCCATTGGAGTCAATGGTTGACATAATTGTAGAAAATAANCCCACAAGAAAAACGCCATAAACAAAAGGAGGTAAAATGCGCGAGGCCAGTTCAGGATAGGCCATGGCCGCATCTTGATTGGGAAATAATGCCACAGCATAGAGGCCCGTTGTAATGGTGAGGATGTCGAAAANAAACCAAAANCCAATAGAGATCAGAATTCCTTTTTTTGCTATTTCGGGAGAACTGGCAGCNGCGGTACGTTGATAAAAGCCGGGATCGACGAATGTCCACATGGCAATAAAAAACCAAACAAGGATATATTGGATTGAATTNCCNCCAGTGGGGTCAAAATAACGTTCNGGTAAANCTGATATAAGTGAAATTGGNGCATCACTCAAACNCCAGGTAAAAACAAGTAATAAAATAAATCCAACAAACATGAACGCAAATTGCAGAATGTCTGTACGCACGACAGATCGAAATCCGCCAAACCAGATATAGANCAGGCTTAGTCCTGTTGAAATAAGAATTGCTGGTTGTAATGACCAGCCAATTGTATGCGTTAATAATAATCCGAGACTCAAAATATATGGCGCTGGGGATGCGAGAATAAGNATCAGCACCGCGCTGACGATTCCGGCACTATGACCAAAATGATGCTTGAAGTGGTCAGGGATGGAGCGGTGCGGAAGATGTCTAATGCGAGGTGCAAGAAAAAAAGCGAACAGCAATCCAAATACATAATAGGGCAAGGCAAAAATGAACCAAGTTTGGATGCCGTAATTATATGTGTTTTCGCCAACTCCCAATATACCGCCGTACCATGTTGCAACAAGCGTAGCCACAAACCCAGGCAGGCTTAATTTTCGTCCCGCCAGGATAAAATCTTTACCATCTTCTTTTTTTGATGATCTATAAAAACCCAGCCAGAGCAGAAGTACNACGTATCCGCCAATAGCCAGCCAGTCTAAATAGTGCACAATATTCTCATTNAGGGTGATTGANAAAGAGCCAGACAGGGTGGGANGTGTCAATGGTAAATTCTTCACCNTCAGCTTCATTGCTGATGCCGTTGCAGGCCGGGGGGAATGACTCCTTATCCAAAACGTATTTCAATCCTATNGTATTAATGGATTGNACATGTTCAATAGCTGTAATGGAAATCTGTTGACCTTTTGTTGATGGAAATGTTTTTCCCCCTATAAAGCAATAGATACAGGCATGATCGGTAACAAAATGAATGTTCATTTTATTCGAAAATTCCGACAGAATATGAAGATTTCCCAAACTATGGTCTTCCCGTTTTCCCATGGCACCAAGGACGACAACATCATTCAAACCATTGAGTAAACACCATTGCAGTGTTTTTTGGAGATCTGTTTTATGTTGATCCTGATTCAGAATCCATAATCCTTTGAAATCACTCTTTTTGAGCTTTGTAGAATCAAGATCGCCGATGATTACATGGGGAGTGCGGTCAAATTTCAGTAATGTATCAGCACTGCCGTCAGTACAAATAACCGTACCTGCTGAATCTAGAACTTCCAATGGGTTGGAGTGGGACGGAAAACGACCATTGGCCAGAACGACGATTGGATGTTGAAAAGACTTTGCCATGTGAAACTAAAATTACATTTAACTAATAGTATAATAATGAGTTTAATAAATTTGCGTATGAATTATCGACGATAATATATGAAACGATTTTTGGCAATAATTCCTTTTCTATCCTTNATTAATGCGGACTTGATCCAGCCGGCGAATTACAGCGCTCTGTATCATACCTACGTCCAGTTTGAATGGGAGCAAATTCCCACGGCTGAGCGGTATCAGTTGATGGCTTCAAGAAATGATGATTTCACTGATGTCGTTGTCAATGTNACAGATGCAACTTTAATTTATATTGATCGAGATAATATTGAATGGAGNACCCAATATTACTGGCGTGTGCGCAAAAATAATCTGAATGGTGATCTCGGCACNTGGTCAGACGTCTTCACATTTACCACAGCCGAACAAATGTCAAATGTTTCTACAACAATTTCCGATGAAACACAACTAGCAGATGGTGTGACAATTTTTGGGTCTTTTTTTAATTATTATAGTGCGGTCATTGATAGAAACGGAAATGAAATCTGGAATTCGGGAATTGAAGATCTGGTCTTTTATAATACTAATGATGAAGGTGATCTATTTGGTTGTTATTTAGATAATTCTTCCGACAACAACCTGCCGGGAGTGGAGTTTGATATTGGTAATGATTTCATTTGGGAGGAGCCAAATGATGAATTTCTTCATCACGATATGATTCAACTGCCCAATGGAAATTATATGGGTATTGTTTCTGTAATAGAGGTTGGGCCAATTCCCATCGGCAGCTGGACATCATTATTTCAGGGACTTGGTTATATAGCCGATGGTGTCACACTGGAATTTCCCTGGGTGGGCGATAAGATCGTGGAATGGGACAAGGATACAAAGGAAGTGGTTTGGAGCTGGAATACATTCGATTATTATGATATGCAGGATTATGATGATATTGGCGGGACTTGGGACCAGGCTTATATAAATCAGCAATACGATTGGACACACATAAATGCAATCGCGTTTAATGAAGAGACGAATTCAGTTTATATTTCTGTCCGCCATCTTTCGAGGATCACAAGTATTGATTATTCCAGTGGAAATATTATCTGGAATATGGGCCATGAATTTCCATCCGGTGAAGTGGATTTNGGACATGATCTGGGTTTCAGTTTTCAGCATAGTCTGCAAGTATTGAATAATGGCAATATTGTTATTTTTGATAACGGTAATTTGAGTGAGATTTTTTTGGAGACAGATGAACCCACCTCCAGAGCTATTGAAATTGAAATTAATGATGTGCTTGAAGATGCAACCACTGTTTGGGAATATGTGCTGCCAACTGATCTCTTTGGATTCGCATCCGGTAATGCCGAAAAATTAGATAATGGAAATTATTTGATCACAACAGTTGGCGGTGGCGGTACATCCCTGGAAGTGAATACTAATGGTGAAATCGTNTGGGAAGCGGATCTGAATTTGACATTGCCCAATGGTGCAGTATACAGAGCGATGCGTATTCCCGGAATTTATCCTGTCGCTTTTAGCNTCATCACTCAAGATCTCCATACACATGAGTCAGAACCAAGTGTGTATGTGGGAGATTCAACTGTAACATTTTCAATACATAATGAAGGATATAATGCAGTTACATACGAATATTCACTGGTTGATGAAGAGGGCTGGTTTGATGCAGCACCTCAAGAATGCACGATCGATCCTGGAGAATATTTCATGATTACCTATTCTTCTGCAGAAATAACAGATTTAACGAATGCCAATCCGATGATTTTCACCGTAACTCCGATTAAATACGATCATTTAACAAAAACAATCAATGTGAATGCCTATACGTTTCCCGTTGCAATTAATGATGAGTTTTTGCCAAATACATTTGAGCTATATGAGCCTTTCCCAAATCCGTTTAATCCCACAACCGTCATCCGGTTTAGCGTAGCTGCGACGCATACGTCGCTGCTGCAAGTTTTTGATATAACCGGGCGATTGGTAGAAACATTAATCGATAAGGATTTAAACCAAGGTGAATACACTATTCAATGGAATGCT
>PAWC01000021.1 GCA_002713385.1 Fidelibacterota bacterium | reverse complement strand
AATAAGATTATTTTAATTCGTGACGGAAAAGAAAGAAATTATTTTCTCAAAGAATTTTTATTAAATGGTGATTTGGGAAATAATCCTCTACTAACTGAAGGTGATATAATATATGCTCCGTTTCTGAATATTGATAAAGAAGAACAAATGAATTTGACAGAGTATAATAGAAATAAAATTACCATTACTGGTTTTGTTCGAAGGCCTACAATATTAAACTATATTCCAGGTTATAAAGTTAAAGATTATATTGCCATGAGTGGAGGCGCATTAGATATCGGTTCAGCTTTTAGAACGAAAATTATTAGAGCGGATGGGAAAATAATTCGTTTCGCCAATGATGAATATGTTGGACCTGGTGATATAATTGAAATTCCCGAATTATACACTAGTATCTTATTCGGAAATACAGGGTTTATTCAGGCTCTCACATCTATAGCAACTTTAATCCTAGCATATCAAGCGACAATTTGATGATCAAATTATCCACCCACGAACAAAAAATATTAGATTTAATTAAAGATAATCCGGAAATCCTGACAGATCCAATTATCAGAAAACAAGTAGCTAATCAATATGGAATGACTGAAAAAACACTGCGTAATCGTATCGGTGATTTAAAGAGATATGGATTGATTGATAATAAAGGGGTCAAGGATGAATTTTCAGAAACAAATATGCAGAAGAATTTATTCATTTTATGGAGGAAAAGGAGGTTTGTTGCTAAAAATGTTGTAATTGTAGCGGTTGCCTCAGTCATAATAGCATTATTGTTGCCTAAATGGTATTCATCCGAAGCAACAATACTCTCTTCTGGAGCAGGGAGGTTTAATATTTTATCTTCAATATCACCGATTCCAATATCTGATTTTGGTCTTTCAAGTATCAGCGAGGATATAAATACCTTTATCGCTATCTTAAATAGCAGGTCTGTAAAAGAATATATGGTTAAAAAATTCGATTTGGTTAATCGATACGATGAGAAAGATCTTGAATTTGCTATGGTGGCATTTGAAGATAAAATGGAATTAGAAGTAACAGAAGAAGGGACTCTTAAAATATCAGTAATAGATAAGAAACCTGAAATTGCTAAAGCGATGGTTGTAGAATTACTGACAAAACTGGATAGTGTTAATCAGCAGTTGGGTATGGATAAGGGGAGATTTAACAGAGAATTTTTAGAACAAAGATTAAATGAAACAAAAACAGATTTGGCAATTGCAGAAATAAGGCTAAAAGACTTTCAGGAAAAAACAGGTATCATTGATATTGTATCTCAAATAAGCGCACAATATGAAGCCTATGGCCAAATCTACATCCAGGAAATGCAAGCTTATGGCCAACTTTATAATCAGGAAATGATAGCCTACACTGAATTGTATTCTCTTAAGGCCCAAACTGAGATTCAGTTAAATGTTTCCAAAGTTACGTTGAATCCAAATAATCCTGCTGTTAAGAGGTATGAAATAATGTTAAATGAACAAGAAAAACAATTAGATCTAATTACTTCGAGTTTGGATAAACAGTTGCTGGATATCATTTTGGGTTTTGAGAAAATAGAGGGTAAGAATTTAATAAATGAATTAGAACACCTGCCCACGATGATAAATTTTGATAATTTCCCTGTATTAGGAATGGAAAATGCAAGATTAATAAGAGAATTAACAATCCAAAATACACTTCTAGAACTACTATTACCGCAATATGAAACAGCTCGTTTAGAAGAAAGTAAAAATATTCCTACTCTACAGGTTATAGATGAACCTAAAGTTGCAATTAATAAAACAAAACCAATCAGATCGCTTATCGTAATTGCTTCAGTTATAATGGCATTTTTATTATCAATTGTATATATATATTTAGATTATTACTCGGTAGATTTTAGAAAGCAGTTAAAAACAATTTAATGTATAAAAAAATCTCGCTTATCTTTCTTGCATTAAGTGAGTTAGCTTGTATAATTATTGGTATAAAGACTCATCCCTTGGTTATTGTATTGATACCACTGGGATTAATAATCTTGTGGATATTAATAAATCACGTTGGATTTACCCTAATGCTTTTAAGTTTTACAGCTGTAATAAAAGGTGTAATTATTGAGTCTTTACCTATCTTTGCTTTTGTAGATATCACTGTATTAATTACCATGGTTATCTGGTTTGGATTGATAAAGTTGCTCCTTGAAGGTGAATGGACCTTGATTAGTAAACGCAAACAACCATTAATCCTTTTCATAACCTTTGCTGCAATAGTTGCATTCTCTCTATTCTATACTCCTTCACCTATTTATGGTTATAATAAAGTTATCCGTTTTGGATTCATTGGTGTAACGATGTTTCTTACACCAATTATTTTCATAAAAACACAAAATGATTCAAAAATATTGTTGAATTATTTTAAGTATTCAATTTTGATAATTTTGTTTGCAATTATTGGTCAATTTTTATACTTCGCTATTTCAGGAAAATTCGCATTTTTATTGGGATATTATAATCGTTTTTCGATTCCTGGTGCAAACCCAATTCAAGTCAGCAGGTATTTAGCTATTGGCGCAACAATTATGACTGTTTACATTATTCGACGATCAGTATTTTATAATATTTCACATTTTTTAATTTTATTAGCATTATTACTTGCTATAATTGCTACAGGTTCAAGAGGTCCATTGGTCAGTATTTTTTTTGGCATAATATGTTATGCTTACTTATTTGAAAAACAGCATAAAAAACGTATTTATTTATATGGTTCATTTGCAATAATTATTGCTCTCAGTTTATTAATTATTTTACCAGAAATTATAACTAAAAGATTTTTTGATGTTACGCAAGGCGCAGTACTATTAACTACTGAAGGTGTTAAACATGTTAGTACGGTAGCTACTCGTTTAGGCTATTGGCAAATGTCTATTGAAAGTTGGTTCTCTTCACTATGGAATTATTTTTTAGGTTTAGGTGCTGGAGGGTTTAGTTCGTTATTTATCTGGCGTGATTGGAGATGGTATCCTCATAATGTTTTTTTCGAAGTATTAGTTGAATATGGGTCAATAGGGTTAATTGTTTTTATTAGTTTTTTAATCTTATCATATAAAAAAATAAGTGAAGGTCTAGTTGAGGGAATTTTTACAGATCATAGCGCTGTGTGGGTAGCAGTAACTTTGGTAATGTTTTTTTCAGCACAATTCTCTGGTGATATTAATGATAATCGAGTTTTGTGGATGCTAATTGGAATTACTATAGCTTCTACACATGTAGATCAAGTTAAAAATATTAAAGTTGTTCATTGAGAAAACTTTAAATATTTTGAAAATATTTTCACATAAACTTTCATTTAAAAGTGATTTTATAGTCACATTTTTAAATGGTCTTATTGTGATCGGTGGTGTTTTCATTTTAAATGGTTTAATTGCTCGAATTCATGGTCTTGAACTTCTAGGTGAATTTTTGTTAATAAAGAGGACCTTGTCTGCTGTTGTTGGAATTTTATTGATAGGTATGAATGTTGGACTTCCAAACTATTTAAGTAGAAATTTTCAAAGGTCTTTTGGTGACATTTCTTTTATTTTATTTATAATTGTTACAATACCATTAACTGTCATATTAATANTAAGTATACTTTGGTTTGATATCACTGGTTTCTATTCTGAACATTTTTGGATATATATAATATTTTCGTTAGGTATTAGNGCTCAATTCATTACGTATGCTTTATATCGTGGGTATATGAATATGATTGGTGCTAATATTTTTCAATTACTGGGAACTGCTATTATTCCAATAATTGTATTTACGTTCGTGATTGATCTATATGAAGGATTTTCATGGATAGGATCATGTGTTCTAATAGTTATGATATTTGCATTTATTATTCGTAATAAAGGTATAAATATTCATGAAATAAATTTTGAACAATCTAAAAAAATTATTATATATGGTTTAGAACGTATACCTAGCTTTGTTGCTCAATTTATTTTATTAGCAGGTATACCACTATTTTTAGCTCAAACAGTAAACTTCGAAAGCGTGGCTTATTTTATTTCAAGCTTAAGTTTAGTGAGACTTTCATTAATTATTGTAAATCCTATCGGAATGGTTTTACTCCCAAGAATTTCTAATAAAATTGCCAGTGGCGCTATGGATGATGTGGCAAATTTCCTCAATATTTTCTTAAAAGCAGGAATTGTCTTTAGTGTTATAGGTACAGCATATTTTTATATAAATGCTCCTTTGATTTTAACGTTCTGGTTGGGTGAAGTAAGTGAAACTGGAATAACCATATTACGGCTGACAATTCTAGCATTGCCTTTTTATACATTTTCTGGTTTAACGCGAAGTCCAATCGATGCTGTTTCAGAAAAAGGGTATAATTCTCTGATATATGGTTTAGCTGCCGTTGTATTGATTACAATCATTTTTATTGGGAAGACATTAGGTTTTGATCTGTTGACAACTGCCTTAGTCAGTTTTATAATCAGCCATATTGTTGCCGGACTATTGGGTGCTTATTTTATTCAAAGATTTTATCATAACAAATTATGGAATCTTGAATTAATACGAGATATTGTGATTGGCACATTGATCATATTCTTGATTAGTCATTTATTTTCATTATTAAATATTTCAACTGTTTCTCAATTAATAACTACGAGCGTGATCTATGTCATTGTTGGAATTATTATATTCAAATATTCTAAAACCGGGTGGCTTGCTGATCTTAAATCAAAAATACATGCCTGATAAACGATCCATATTCATAGGAACAAGTGTTCATAGATGGAATGATAATCGCATTTTCTACAAAGAAGCCGTCTCTTTAGCTTATCATTTTTCAGTCCAATTACATGCTCCTGCGGATTTTTATTACAAAACCAAACAAAAAGTCAAAGTTTTCGGTCTGCCTTTATGGTCGAAAGAGTCAGATAGGAAATACATTCGCAGGGAGTTGTGGTCGAGATTAAAAAATTCTGATTCTGAAATTTTTTATTTTCATGATCCTGAATTAATCTGGATTGGCATAAAAGCAAGAATATTTTTAGGGAAAAAAATAGTCTATGATGTTCATGAAAATACTGTCGAATCCATAAAAGGGAAAAAGTGGTTAAATACCTTAACCAAAGGACTTGCCATTATTGGTTACAAATTATTTGAATGGATTGGAAAACAATTATTTAATCATTTCATTTTAGCTGAAGATTCATATAAAATATTAATTCCCCATAATTCTACGATTGTATTGAATTATCCTATAGTAGAGGAGTCTAATGGAAATAGTGAACAGAAATTATATGATCTTGTATATTTAGGAGATGTAAGAGAAGATAGAGGTGCATTGATAATTTTAGAATTAATTAATCAATTAAAGAAAAAAAGAGAACAAATTAAATTAGCATTATTAGGTAAAATCGTAAACAAAGAAAAGTTTGACATAATCATTGAAAAATATTGTCTTGAGCAAAATATTAAATTTTTTGGGTATGTTGATTATCAGGAAGCAATTAATATCGTTAAAAAATCAAAAGTAGGATTGTGTTTACTAAAACCTACACAGAATTTTATACATTCATACCCCACAAAACTTTTCGATTATATGAATGCTGGGATTCCTTTTGTAAGCTCAAATTTTCAATTNTATGATGAATTAATCCAAAAGAGTAANGCAGGCATTTCTGTGGATCCCCTAAATATAACTGAAGTAATTAACGCAGTTTCTAAATTGTTAGGTGATGCAGATTATCGTGATCAGCTTGGGCAAAATGGAAGATCTTCCTTGCAAACTATGTTTAATTGGAACACTCAATCTATTANATTGATTGATGTAATAAATTCACTATAAGCATGAACTTTNTACATATTGTATTTTGGATTTCGTTCAGTGCTATATTATATACTTCTGTTTTATATATCGTCGTTTTGAAAATAATTAGNAAAAATCATTATAAAAAGGATTCTGATTATTTACCTACTGTTTCACTTATTATATGTGCTTATAATGAAGAAAAAAATGTTGCTATAAAATTGGAAAATACATTGAAACTTGATTATCCACGTGAGAAATTGCAAGTCATCCTGGCTGATGATGGTTCAACGGATACAACAGTAGAAATAGCTAATGGATTTGAATTTGTTGAAATACTGAAACTTTCAAGAGGCGGCAAAACNAGAGCTCAGAATGATGCAGTAAAAATTGCCCAAAATGAAATTTTAGTTTTNAGTGATGCAAATAATATTTATAAAAAAGATGCACTTAAAAAATTAGTAAGAAATTTTGCTGATAAAAGAGTGGGTGTTGTCTGCGGAGAATTGCAGTATAATAACAAAAAATCCGAAGAGAATTATTATTGGAAATATGAAGTTGCCATCAAAAAGGCAGAGAGTAAAAATGGTTGGTTGCTAGGNGCTAATGGCAGCATTTATGCTGTAAGAAAGAATGCTTTTGTCCCCTTACCTGAAGATTCTATCAGCGATCAATTAGAACCGATAAAAGTATATGGTAATGGCTTAGATGTTGTGTATGAACCTGAAGCTATTGCAATTGAAGATGCTCCCATTGAAGTGTTGAAGAGGAAAAGACGAATTATTCTTAGAAGCTTAGTAACCATGAAGTATGTTTTATCGCTGTTAAATCCTTTCAAAAAAAGGTCCGTTTTCATACCCTATGTTTCCCATAAACTTATTCGCTGGTTTTTACCCTNTTTTTTGTTTTTTTGTTTTTTATCTTCTATTTACTTATCTAAAGATTCCAACATTTTTAGAATTATTTTGATCTTACAGGTTATGTTTTATGTGTCTGGAATTTTCCATTCCGGAATGCGGTACATAATTAAAGTAATAGTTGCCTCTGNACTTGCTATCATCGATTGGATATTGGGTAAAAAACAAACGACCTGGACTGTTGTCCGCTAATAATTCATCAATAAACCTAATCTTCCTTCAAATATTTTCTCATCATTGTTAAAAGAGCAATTCCCGGTAATGCTAAATAGCTCTGTAAGTCTATAATGAAAATTCATTCCATAAATTAAATTTTCTTTAACTTTTCCCAATAACATAGGAGTACTATCATCCAAGGATTTGTCTCTCAAGTTATAGTTGTCATTTGGATCACTTCCTAAACCAGACCCTTTTTTTATATAGGATATATTAAATGTCAATTGTGATTTGTAGTTAGGCCAGAAATTCATTTCTAGGTACAGCATTTGTGAATTTGGTCCTAANGGAAATCCCAGAC
Source organism: Fidelibacterota bacterium (assembly GCA_002713385.1). Lineage (GTDB taxonomy): Bacteria > Fidelibacterota > Marinisomatia > Marinisomatales > TCS55 > UBA2126. Next base: position 27,318 of record PAWC01000021.1, on the reverse strand, counting down.
CAATTTCCGAGGAAGTAAATGTTAATAGAGAATCATTGTGTGTNTAAACCCATGGCCTGCTTGCTGTCCATTCAACTTTAAAATCAGGAAGTTGTGGATTTGCAAATGGCACCCAATGAAATCCTGACTGGAAAATGAATTTATTTCCCCACCAGGGACTGAATAATTTGAACCAGGAAAGTTCATCCCAGAAAAATGTACCATATACAGAAAGTCCGGGTTTTATATTCCAATATGCATCAAATGACATAAGAATATTATCACGGTTACCAAGCCCATGTTCTTCTGACCATAATAGATTTACAGGTAATAAATAGCCTAGTTCAATTTGCCGCCGTGCATAAATGACCATCTCATTAAANGAAATGGTTAAAGATGGAGTTAAATCAAATTCAAAGCGATGGGCTGCAATATTTTTTTCTTCAACCATCCCTTTTCGATCGTCACCNAAGGGATTTAAAGACCCAATAAAACTTCGAGCTCGAATCCGTTTATAATCTTTTGAAAACCGGAGAAATGAAAATGATTGAACATTGGCTGACAAAATAGGTGAATGCTGTTTACTATACCCCCAATAAATGGGAATTTTACTGATTTCAGCATTTATTATTAAGTTATCAATACGCAGTGAAGCTTCGTTTACATCCCACACCAGCCAGTCTGTATTTTTCTCAACGAGTGCATAACCTTGTTTGTACTCATCTGGATATGGGTAGTTTTCTTTATGATCTACTCTGTAAAGCGTATAGCGGCTGTAAAATGACAGGTTTTCCTCGAATTTTCCGGCAATGGTTACTCGATCTGTAAAAAATGATCTGGATAATGTGTCTTGAAAATCCATGCTGAAAAATTCTTCCCAGTCAGACCACAACAATAAATTTTCATCATGATACGTAACAAATTTAGTCTCAGTATTTTTAGTATCGAAAAGTTGAAAAATATTTTTTATAGTTNTTGATAAATNATTTGNTTGCCAAGGTCCACGTATCCCGTTTTCAATAGTATCTACCCTAAACTCTTTTTTAAAGCGTCTCAACAGTGTTGTCTCAAATGCTGACAAATCATGTTCATCAGCAGATAATACATCAAGTACCTCCAAAATTTGATCGACTGTAAAGGGTCGCAATCCAGGGTGGATACCTTGGATTTTATGTTGTGTATGTAAGCGCAAAATAAAATCATTGACAGAATGATCCATGGGGACAGGTATGGTCTGTCCATTCAAACCACCAATGATTAACGAGTACACGGTAGCACGAAACAATAACTGTTGAGTATGTTTAAGCATCTATAATAAGTCTACACTCTTTAAAAGATAGATTTCTATAATTATGTCAACTACTTGACAACTTCTATATTTAGACCTTATTTTCTATCAACTTCAAGGAGTCTTATCGCCTCAAATCGCTAACAGTTAGTTGAAAAAACAAAGGAAATCAACATGAATAACTGTACAGCGGTCCCTCTTTTTCTGGTGTGATCCAGCACATTTAATAGAAAACTACAACAAGTTAATATTTCTATCATGCTGGAAACACTCCAACATTTACGAATACGATATCCACGGTGGATAGTAGCTTGGGGAATTTATTTTTCTGATGCTGTTTTTTCCGCTATGGCTTTTATTTGGATCCTTGCACCTATATTCACTGATCGAACTCAATATTCATTTCTGGATATTTTTTTTATCTTTGCAGTAATGCAAACGATTTTAGGTTTGATTTATCTGCCTCTGAATTTATATAGAAGCGAACCGACAGTGTCCCGTTTTTATGAGATTCAACAAATTGTACGGACTACGTTCTTGATAACACTATTAGCCGTTTTTATAGATGCCCTAATACCGGGTGTTTGGCTTTTAACAGCCCAGGAAATATTGCGCTATTGGCTGGGCTTGGCGTTTGTATTGATAGTCTCAAGGTGGATTTTTCGCACATTGCAAAAATATCTATTAACCAAAGGCTTTGGTTTAAGAAAAACAGTTATTGTTGGTATCAATAAACGTGGTTTTCAAGTCGCCAATGATATTGTAGCTCATGACCAACAGGGGTTCGATTTACTGGGTTTTGTACATTCAGATGATGACCCGCAGTTGAATGGCCAGGAAGACGTCCATGTTATTGGTCATGAAAGAGACCTCAAGCAGATCATATTAGATAATCAGGTATCTGAAGTTATTGTAGCCCCAGTCAAATTAGACCACACCCATGTCACACGCATTATTACCAGGGCCAATGGTTCGCCGGTATCGATTAAGATTGTACCTGACCTTCATGAAGTAATCAGTGGTTTAGCTAGAACAGAACAGATCTATGGATTACCATTGATCAAGGTCAACCCCAACCTGGATACAGTTTATAATACCATCATAAAACGCTTTATTGATTTATGCTTAGCTGTACCTATGTTGATTTTGTCATCGCCATTATGGCTTATCATCGCAGCGTGTATAAAACTCGATAGCAAAGGTCCAGTTTTGTATAAGCAGGAGCGGGTTGGTAAAAACCACGAACATTTTTTCATTTACAAATTCAGGACGATGGTGAAAAACGCTGAGCAAATGACCGGTCCTGTTTGGGCCAAGGAAGCGGACCCACGTATAACACGTATGGGGCGGTTATTGCGGCGTTTTCGTCTGGATGAATTACCGCAATTGCTCATGGTTATCACGGGAGGCATGAGTTTGATTGGCCCCCGGCCAGAACGACCATTCTTTGTAGATAAACTGGTACAGGAATATCCTTTTTATTACCGTCGCCATAAAATTCGCCCCGGTATCACCGGTTGGGCACAGATCAAACATCCGTATGACCAGGCTATTGAAGATGTCCGTCAAAAATTGAAATACGATTTTTATTATATTGAAAACCTGAGTTTTTCCCTGGATTTCAAAATCATGTTAAGCACGGTTTGGGTGATGCTGTCCGGTAAAGGCCGCTAGTCTACCATTGTAAATCCCTCTTAAGTACTCTAATTTTTAAACTTAATAATTACACTTAAATAATGTTATCACTAAACCGTATTCGTGAAAATCCTGATGCCATCCAGCAAGCTGTAGCGGCAAAAGGTGAGCAAGTTGATTTTAATGTTCTGTTGGACCTGGACAAACAACATCGTGGAATACAAACACAGGTTAATGATCTCAGGGCTGATCGCAATCGTGTTTCTGAAGAAATTGCAGCAGTAAAACGCTCCGGCGGTGATGATGATAAAGCAATCGCAGCCATGCGCGAAGTAGGTAATAAGATTAAAACGTTAGAAGATGAAGCAATTAACTTTAAAGCTCAAATCCATTCTGCCCTGGAGGTTATCCCAAATACCCCCCATGAATCTGTGCCCATAGGCAAGGATGAAACAGATAATAAAGTTGTTAAGGAATGGGGTGAAAAACCCGTTTTTGATTATGATATTAAGGATCATCTTGAATTAGGATCAACACTCAACCTTTTGGATTTTGATCGTGCAGCAAAAATTGCCGGTTCTGGTTTCCCTCTTTATACAGGTTTAGGAGCAAAACTGGAAAGAGCATTGATCAATTATATGTTGGATTTCCATATCAAGGAACATAGCTATAAAGAAATATTTCCGCCTTTTCTTGCTAGAGGCTCATCTCTCTATACGTGTGGACAGTTGCCAAAATTTGCAGATGATATGTATCATACTGAAAAAGACCAGCTTTATTTGATTCCCACTGCCGAAGTTCCGGTAACCAATATTCATGCAGATGAAATTCTGGATGAAGACTCCCTGCCCATCAATTATACGGCTTCTTCAGCCTGCTTTCGGCGAGAGGCGGGATCCTATGGGAAAGAAACCCGGGGTTTATTGCGTGTACATCAGTTCAATAAAGTGGAAATGGTCAAGTTTGTCAGACCAGAAAAATCGTATGATGAACTGGAACAATTGTTGGCCAATGCTGAAGCCATTCTGCAATCCTTTGGTTTGCATTACAGGGTGCTGGAACTGTGTACTGGAGACTTGAGTTTTTCCGCGGCCAAGTGTTTTGATTTGGAAGTATGGTCCCCAGCGGAAAAACAATGGCTGGAAGTATCATCCTGCAGCAATTTTGAAGATTTCCAGGCTAGACGTGGCAACATTCGCTATCGACGTTCCAGTGACAATAAAACGGATTATGTACATACTCTCAATGGTTCCGGCGTAGCCACTCCACGGCTGATGATTGCCTTGCTTGAATCTTATCAGACTCCCGATGGTAAAGTTATCATTCCCAAATGTTTACAGCCCTATATGAAAACGGAGGTGTTAGGCTGATTCGATCCATCTGGGTCTTGTTTAACATCTTCTTTTGGACACCCATTTGGGCAACCATCGGTATCATATTTTCCTTCTTTGATTGGAGTGGTCGACCTATTGCTTGGGTCGCAAAACAATGGTCTAAATTACTTTTATTCATCAGCGGTATACCATATACAGTAAATGGCCTTGACCATTTAGACCCTGACCAGCAATATGTTTTCACTGCTAATCATGAATCAGCCTTTGATATTTTATTGGTGTATGCTGCATTGCCTCACAAATTGGTTTTTTTGGCCAAAACAGAATTGAAAAAAATCCCTTTTCTAGGTTGGGCCATGGTTTTAGGCAAGCATATTTTTGTTGATCGGAAAAACCATAAGGCAGCACTGGCTTCCATGGATATTGCAAAGGATTCCTTAAAAAAATATCCCCGATCTATTATGATCTTTCCGGAAGGTACACGGTCATTGGATGGCCAGATGAAACCGTTTAAAAGAGGGGGTACAGTTTTAGCTATCGAAACTGGTCTCCCCATTGTCCCCGTAGCTATTTGCGGAACATTTGATGTGATCAAGAAAGGGTCATTTAATATTCATCCAAAAACGATTGGCTTGGTAATCGGCCACCCGGTGCCTACGACAGGTTTGTCTATTGAAGACCGAAATACAGTTACTGAAACTCTTCGCCAGCAAGTCGTAAATTTGAAGTCAACATGGTCACAGGAATAAATTTTTATCCGACAGTTGTTACAAGAAAAGAATTCTTTCCTGTGTCAAAATCGGAACCAATGTAATGTTAACAAGAACTGAAGCAGCAGAGTTAGTGTCCACTTGGCAGTCCGCTGGGGACAAAGTAATCTTTACCAACGGCTGTTTTGACCTGTTGCACCGTGGTCATATTGAGTATTTGCTGTCTGCAGCTGCATTGGGTGATAAACTCATCATTGGATTGAATAGTGATGATTCCGTAAAGAAGTTGAAGGGTAATGGCCGACCCTTGCAATCCGCAGTGGACCGGACTGCGATCCTCCAAGCCCTAACGGTGGTGGATACAGTTGTTGTTTTTGATGAAGAAACACCCGCTGAATTAATTGCTGAACTCCAGCCGGATGTGTTGGTGAAAGGTGGCGACTATCAGGAAGAAGATATAGTTGGCCGTGAAACCGTGCTTGCTAAAGGTGGTGAAATTAAAATAATACCGTATGTGGAAGGGGCCAGCACTTCAAATATAATTTCCAGTATTTTAGCAAGTAAATCACTTGACTGATCCTTGTATTGTCATCTAAATTTGCCCTCCAAAATTTGCCCTAAAACCTTATGATTAAAGAATTTACACGATTTTATCTGACACTGAATCTGCTGGCAGTTCCATTGTTCGGGCAGGATGCCACCCGAAACGATTCTGTTGAATTGAAGAGCTCTGAAAATGGATCAGTTGTAAATGATATTTACACCAATGGCAATGGTTCTGTCAACCGCTTACCGCAGTTACTCCAGGATGTAAAAGTGCTTTTGACGGAAGCCATGATTGCCGATGTACACAAAGATACGTTGGAAGTGATTTATTACCTGGATCGTATTTATGATCTGCTGGGTGAAGCCGATCAATTGGGAGAAAAGACGGATGAGGACCTGGAAGAATTTGATCGTTTCATTGCTTCGTTAAATGATATTTATACCCAGCGCTTGACAACTTTGGATTTAACGGATGCACCCATAACAGCAGCATATGTGCGGCAGATGATTGCAGATATTACCGTACCCGTGGAAGTGGAAATGGGTAATTCAAAATTTGTTATTGTTGATGATAGAGATGGACATATTCCTCTTGTCAGGAATAAAACGGTTGATCAGTTTATCAACTATTTTCAAACCAAGGGTAGAGCACAATTCCAGATATGGTTGGACCGGATTCCTGAATATGGACAATTGATAAATGGAATTCTAAAGGAAAACGGGTTACCTGAAGAGCTCCTTTATCTTGCTATGATTGAATCGGGTTTAAATCCAAAGGCGTTTTCCCGAGCGAATGCTTCTGGTATGTGGCAGTTTATTTACAGTACAGGCAAGTTCTACGGATTAAAACGAGATTGGTATGTAGATGAACGTAGGGATCCAAAAAAGTCAACAGAAGCAGCCTGTAAATATCTGATCGATTTATATGAGGAGTTTGATCATTGGTACCTGGCCTTGGCTGCGTATAATTCCGGATCAGGCAGAGTTCAAAGAGCCATGCGTTTGCATCAAACATCCGATTTCTGGCAGCTCCATTCATTGCCAAGGGAAACCCGAAATTATATTCCTTATTACTTGTCTGCAGCCATCATTTCCAAAAATCCAACAGAATATGGCTTTGAAACCTATTCTGAAAAACGCAAAGCACCTTTTGAATTTGAAACTGTCGAATTGGAAAAAAGTGCCGATCTATCCGTTTTAGCACGTTCAGCTGGAACCAGTTTAAAAACACTGCAATATTACAATCCCGAATTAAGACAGTCAGCCACCCCAAAAGATGGTTTATATAATCTTCGTTTGCCTATTGGTGCAAATGATCAGTTCACTGCCAATTTCAATTCACTACCGGAAGGACAACGATTTGCACCTCAATATGTTTTGCATAAGGTGCGCAGAGGTGAAAGTCTCTGGACCATCTCTAAAAAATATAAAGTATCAATTCATGACCTGGCTTCAGTGAATAAAATTCGTAATAGGTCTAAAATACGCGTTGGACAAAAATTGACTATCCCGATCCGCGGTGCTTATGCAACGAGTGACGGTCCACCCGGGCATATCAAAGTTGTATATACAGTTCGCAAAGGGGATACACTGGGTCACATTGCACAAGATTATGGTACACGGGCGAATAAAATTCGCAGGTGGAATAATCTAAAATATGGCCAATATATTTTCCCTGGACAACAACTTGTTTTATGGGTGAAACGGGGATAATACTTAACCTTGTCTCGGAAAGAAAACATGACTAAACAGGATATAATTGATCAAGTTTCAGAAGCAACTGGATTGACAAAAGTGGAAACAGAAGCCGTCATGAACGGTGTTATGACAGCCATTATTGAGTCCCTTGCAAAAAATGAACACGTGGAATTACGTGGCTTCGGTACATTCAGTGTGAAACACCGCAAACCTAAAAAAGCACGGAATCCTAGAACAGGTGCTCCGATTTTTTTACCTGAGCGCAATGCACCGTCATTTAAGCCCGCGAAACATATGCGGGAACGCGTCAATGATACATTAACCAGCAATTGAAAGTAACATATGCCCTGCGGGAAAAAACGTAAGAAGCGGAAGATGAACACGCACAAGCGCAAGAAACGCCTGCGTGCAAATCGTCATAAGAAGAAGAAAATTTAACTGAGGGTTAGGCCCATGGGGTGCACCAAAAGGTTCATTCGGTGGATGCTGTCCATTGTCCTGGTCAACATAGTCTGGGGCTGGGGTTATGATGTCCACCGGCGAATTAATCAATATGCCGCCCAGATAGTAACAGACCAATTTGGGACTTTTACAAAACAGCATCAAAATGAATTGGCGTTGTTTGCACCCGTCCCGGACTTTATAAAAGAAACACACAGAGAAGAATTTCATCGTCATTTTATTGATGCTGATCTATATGAAGATTTCCCTTTTTCCGGATTATCTATCAGCTACACCGATCTGTTGGAACGGTTTGGTGAAGAAAAAATAAAAAAATGGGGTGCGGCTCCTTGGGCTATAGATGAGATCTGTGCAATTCTGACCAAAATGTTTAAACAGAACAGATGGGATGAAGCTCTGTATTATATGGGTCATCTTGGTCATTATGTAGCTGATCTCCACATGCCTCTTCACGCCTGTGCCAATTATAATGGCCAAAATACTGGGAATGAAGGTGTTCATTTCCGCTGGGAATCGCGTATGGTGGATGAACTTATAACACGTTTCGAGCCTGTTGGAGAAATCAGTCAAATAGAGAATTATGTGGATGCAGCATTGAATATCACTCGAGACTCATTCCAGGTATACCCAAGATTATTAAAGGCTGATTCATTAGCTCGCCAGCATTTAACGAAACAACAGGCCAAAGAATTGAACACATATAAGAAATTGCATTATGAAGATAGATATCTGAAAATTCTGTACACCGAAACAGAAGATGTTGTCCACGACCGGTTAGGCCAGGCTGCCGTTTTAACGGCATCTTATTGGTATTCATGCTGGCTGGCAGCTGGATCGCCCCCACCACCAAAATGATTGCTAATAATACAACACTTTCTGTCAGTGCATTAACCCGGCAGATCAAGGAAATTCTGGAAGGATCGTTTTCCCAGCTCTGGGTAGAAGGGGAGATCTCCAATTTTGTCCATCATTCATCCGGCCACATGTATTTTACTCTCAAGGATGACGAAGCCGAGATCCGTTGTGTAATGTTTAAAGGCAATAATCAATTCATGCGTTTTAAGCCGAAGAATGGAATGAAGGTTTTTCTCAACGGCAAGGTGACCGTGTATGCCCCCCGGGGCCAGTACCAGCTGATGATTACGCGGCTGGAACCAGCTGGTTTGGGAACACTTTTCCTGGCCTTTGAAGCCTTGAAAAAAGAATTGGCGACTGAAGGATTATTTGCTGTAGAATTCAAAAAACCATTGCCAAAAATTCCCACAACGATTGGGTTAATTACTTCAAAAACAGGGGCGGCTGTGCAGGACATGCTGCAAATTCTCGGACGCCGGGCGCCCTATGTGGAATTGGTTTTACGGCCAACACTGGTCCAGGGCGATGAAGCTGCAGCTGATATTGTTAAGGCACTTCAAGAAATGGATAAAAGTGGTAACGTGGATTTGATCATTCTGAGCAGGGGAGGAGGTTCCTTGGAAGACCTCTGGCCTTTCAATGAAGAAAAGGTCGCAAGAGCTATTTTTGATATTAAAACACCCATCATTTCTGCCGTGGGTCATGAGACAGACGTTACCATTGCAGATATGGTGGCTGATCTGCGGGCGCCAACGCCATCGGCGGCAGCGGAATTGGCAGCACCGAGCATCGCTGAATTGTCACAGTTGATCAATACTGTTGAAGAAAAAATGGGATCGTTATTGTCGTACAAACTGGAGCATTGCTGGCAGAAAATGGATCACCTGCAGGACCGCTTTGTTATGCAGCGCCCCGATGTTTTTATCAATCGCATGACAGATTTTAACGCTCATTTATCAGCTGCGTTGAAACAGTCAATCATGATGAAACTGCAATCGCATACGGGAAAGTTAGATAAATTGCAGGCAGAATTATCAGCATTGAACCCAAAAAGTATTTTAGATCGCGGGTATGCCATCGCAACTGCTGAATCCGGTAAGATCATTCACAGCCCTAAAGAATTAAAAAGCGGTGCATTGTTTAACGTGCAGCTTTCTAGGGGAATCATGGTAGCCCGTAAAGAAAAGAATACTGAAATGGAGAAAAAGAAATAGTAAATTAAATTATGGCTAATGAAAAATCATTTGAAGAATTATTCAAACGGCTGGAGGAAATCGTTCAGGAGATGGAATCTGAAGAATTAGATTTGGAGAAAAGTCTAACTCTGTTTGAAGAAGGTGTAAAACTTTCTGCAAATTTGCGTGGCCAATTGTCCAAAGCTGATCAGAAAATCTCCGAACTCATGGAGAAACTAGAAAAAAACTAATCCATGTCTGCACAATCAAAACATATTGGCATTTGGGGGAACACCGAAAAACCATTCTTTTGGAAATTACTGCCTGACATTGCTGCTTGGGCAGCTGAGCGTGAACTGAAAATATTTCTAACAACGCGCATTGTTGCCAAAGCTGAAAACAAGATCGGTTTTAATTATAACATTATTGAATCAGCGGACGATTTTAAGCAATTGGATTTCTTAATGTCTCTTGGCGGAGATGGAACTTTATTGGCATTAGCGAGAGCAGTTGGGGATAGGGAAACACCCATTTTAGGTATTCACTTGGGAGAATTAGGATTCTTGGCTGAAGTTACCACAGAAGATATGTTTGAAAAGCTGGATCGTGTTGCTGATGACGATTATGAAATTCTGGAACGCATGGTTTTGGAATGCACTGTGCAAAATGGAAATGATCCCCAAATATTTTATGCTCTTAATGATATTACCATCGACCGCGGCTCTTCCCACCGTTTGATAAATTGCAAGTTAACTGCAAACGGACATCATGTTGCCCGTTATAAAGCGGACGGCCTTATTATTTCCACACCCACTGGGTCCACAGCCTATTCTCTTTCAGCAGGTGGTCCCATCGTTATGCCCACTCTGGATGCCATGGTTATTACGCCCATCTGTCCCCATACATTATCCCTGCGGCCCATCGTTATGTCCGATGATAAAATTATTGAAATTACATTCCCTGATAATCAAGCTGGAGGACTGGCACTGGCAGTGGATGGTCAGGTTCAGGAATCTTTAGTATTGGATGCCAAGGTCACCATACGCAAAGCAAGCTATAAAACACGGATGGTTATATTTTCAGATTCAAATTATTTTGATGTATTAAGCCGGAAAATGGGCTGGGGAAGACGGGGGGAGAGTTAAGACCTAATTCATTCTGCGATGTTGGCGCAGCAGGCAATCATCCATAACAACTAATAATCCATTCTTTCTGGCTTTTTCCGCTGCTTCTTCATGAATAACAGTATCTTGCATCCAGACGGCTTTTGCACAGATGGAAATCGCTGATTCAACGATGGGTGGGACAAACTCTGATCGACGAAAAATATCCACGATATCAATAGCAGTCGGAATGGATTCCAATTCTGGATAGGAAGTGAGACCAGCAATTTCCTTGTGACCAGGATTCACAGGTATGATGGTATAGCCCTTTTCTTGCATGTAAATGGATACATAATGACTAGGCCGCTCTGTTTTCGGACTCATACCCACCACCGCAATCGTTTTCATTCCCAAAATTTTTCTAATATCTTCCAGATTATTCATCTGCTTTTGAACATATTTTTAAATACATAAGTAATGATCACCGGATTTTCTTTTAAGCGGCGGACTGAATAATCAAACCATTCTTCTCCATAGGGAACGTATTGACGAACTTTATACCCTTTTTCTAATAATTCTTCCAATCTCCCAGCCATGGGTACACCATATAATATTTGAAATTCAAAACGGTCAGGCGAAATCTGATTTTCTATTATCCACTCATCCAATGCATTGATCAATGTTAAATCATGTGTTGCAATGCCCGCATAGCCGCCACCATTTAATATGGCTTTTACCAAATCAACATACTGATCATTAATATCTGATTTATTGTTAAGTGCGATTGTTTCGGATTCTGTGTAAATACCCTTACAAATTCGGACATTCAATTTTTCACCATTTAGCTTGCTTATATCATCCGGGGAACGATGCAAGTACGCTTGTATTACCGGACCAACATTTTGATAATGGATCAGTGCTTCCAGATACATTTTAATGGATGCATCCGTGTAGGGTGAATTTTCCATATCTATACGAACAAAATTATTTTTGTTTTTTGCCTGTGCTAAAAGACTGAAAAGGTTATCTCTAGCCGTTTCATAACTGATATCTAAACCAATATGAGTCGGCTTAATGGAAATATTGCAATCCAATCCTTGTTCAGCAATAGCATTTAATATTTCTGTATAGGATTTTGTTATTTTAGAAGCTTCTTCCCTAGTTTGGACGTGTTCACCTAATATATCGACTGTAACTGCAAAGCCATTGTCATTTAACACTTTAATATGCTGCAAAGCTTCGGTCATGGATTCTCCTGCGACATAAGGTTTAGCAAAAGGTTTAATCAACCAACGCGGAAAAATAGGAAGAATGGCGGCGAGCATTGAATTCAAAGGATTCATAGACTCTGAATTTAGCAGAAGCATTCCTGCCTCATCAAACATAAAAATTGATCATTTTCACAGGGGATTAGCCTTGCAAAATGGACATACAAACATATAAATTCGTCGTTCGAAATTCACGAGATTATATAAATGTACCGCGACTTTGGAACCATATTTCTCTTTATCTTGATCGGTATAGTTTTGGTGTATGTACCGTTGTTAATCCAACGGCTTATAGCGCCAAAAAAGAATACACCGGACAAACTCTCCACCTATGAATGTGGCGAAGAATCGGAAGGTTCTGCTTGGGTGCAGTTTAATATCCGTTTTTATGTCATTGCCCTCATTTTTCTTATTTTTGATGTCGAAGTTGTTTTTCTATTTCCCTGGGCCGTTGTCTTTCAGGAACTGGGGCTGCTGGCTTTTGTGGAAATGGCAATTTTCCTGCTGATCTTGATTGTTGGCTTGGCTTATGTATGGAAAAAGGGCGATTTAGACTGGGTAAAATACAATGTAAAGTATGCCCGCGGCAGGTACAGCAAAGCTATAACAGAAAAAGAAGGGACTGCAGTTGGGAATTCTTGAGAATAAGTTTCAGGATAATGTTGTTGTAGCCTCCCTGGATAAACTGCTGGGCTGGGCACGGTCAACATCACCGTGGTTTTTCCAGTTTGGCCTAGCCTGCTGCGCCATCGAAATGATGGCCACTGCTGCCAGCCGCTATGACCTCATGCGTATTGGCATGATTCCCCGTTCATCGCCGCGGCAGGCTGATGTCATGATCGTGGCTGGAACAGTGACAATGAAAATGTCCTTGCGCGTAAAAAAACTTTATGAACAAATGGCCAATCCAAAATATGTGATCGCTATGGGCAGCTGTGCCACAAGCGGTGGACCCTATTGGCAGTATGGCTACCATGTTTTAAAAGGTGTGGATCTGGTTGTACCTGTTGATGTGTATGTCCCCGGCTGCCCGCCACGCCCTGAAGCACTGATCGAAGGCCTCTTAAAACTTCAGGAAAAAATTCAGGCAGAACGTCCCCTGACGAAAAAGATTGCATGAGCGAAGACCAAGATAAGTATATTGCTGAAGTTGTAGAAAAAGCACTTCGGGGGGACATGGATGCGATCAATAATATTGAAGATCGTGTCACCCGTTCCAAAGCAAAAGCCGCCTTGATAAAAGCCAAGCGGTTATCTAAAACTGCAGCAGCAGAAGCAGCCCCTGCCGAAGAAACAGCACAAACGGATACAACTCCGACCGAAAAATCATTGAACCAAAAAGTGGCCGAATCCTTGGAAAAGAAATTCTCCGGTTCAATAGATTCTGAAGATGTCAATGAACATATCCAGCTGAATGGGAAAAATTGGTTCGAGATTGCGCAATATTTGAAGGATAATCCTGATCTTCTTTTTGATTCATTGCAGTGCATTACTGGGTTTGATTTTGGTGAAGGTGAAGCCTTGGAAGTACGCTATAACCTGCATTCCATGACGCATTACCATGCAATTGAAATCCGTATTAAAACAGATCGAAATGATCCAAAAGTTCCTTCGGTTGAACAAGTGTGGCGCATTGGTGATTGGTTTGAGCGGGAAACATACGACATGTACGGCATCGTTTTTGAAGGCCACCACAATATGACCCGGATTCTATGCCCCGAGGATTGGGAAGGGTGGCCATTGCGAAAGGATTATGAAACCCAGGAAACATATCACGGCATCATTGTGCCCAAGGTGAAAGAAGGATGGGAATAGTACACGGCGATCTAATGACCTTGAACATCGGGCCCCAGCACCCGAGTACCCATGGTGTATTGCGTCTGAAAGTGAAAACGGACGGTGAAATTATATCGGAAGTGGAGCCCTACATCGGCTATCTACACCGTTGTTTTGAAAAACATTGTGAGAATGTGACATACGATCAGGTTATACCTTATACGGATCGCTGTGACTACATCGCTTCCATGAATAATAACTTTGGTTACGCTGTAGCAGTCGAAGAACTCATGAAGATCAAAGTTCCTGAGCGTGTAGAATATATTCGTGTGATCGTTGCCGAACTCAACCGCATCGCCAGCCATTTATTAGCTCTGGGTACTTTCGGATTGGATGTAGGTGCATTTACACCTTTTTTATATATGTTCCGCGATCGCGAACGAATCCTTGATATTTTTGAAGTATTATGCGGTGCTCGACTTCTCTACAATTATATATGGGTCGGTGGTGTTTCCCACGACTTTCCAAAAGAATTTGTTAAAATAGTCTATTCATTCCTGGATTATTTTGAACCAAAAATCAAGGAATACAACGAAATACTCACTTACAATAAAATTTTTATTGAACGTACAGCGGATGTGGGTGTAATGCCACCCGAAGTGGCCATCAGTTATGGTGTGTCGGGGCCAAACTTAAGAGGCTCGGGAGTGCAATGGGATATTCGTAAAAACGAAACTTATTCCATCTATGAAAAATTTGATTTTGATATCCCTGTTGGATCTGGTATTATGGGGACAGTGGGCGATTGTTGGGATCGCTATTATGTACGCATGCAGGAAATGCCACAAAGCGCAAAGATAATTCGCCAAGCATTAAAGGCAATACCTGAAGGTAACGTGCATCAGGCTTTGCCGAAAAAAATACGTCCACCCAAGGGCTTTATTTATAAACGAACAGAATCACCTCGCGGTGATTTGGCCTATTATATCGTCAGCGATGGTTCACCGATTCCCTTCCGTTTGAAGATGCGTTCACCTGCATTTACGGCGTTAAGTGTTTTGGGTGAAATTTCACAGGGCTGGATGATGTCTGATGTGATTGCCATTCTGGGCAGCCTTGATATTGTTCTGGGAGAGATTGATCGATGACAGTTGATAATTTAATCAACTGGTTTCCCTTTGGCGCCGAGTGGCCGGTCATCACGTTTGTTTCTGCTGTTTTGATCTGTGCTATTCCTGTATTTCTTTTTATCGCAGTCTATGCCCTTGTCGCCATATACGGTGAGTTGAAAATATCATCTTTCATGCAGGATAAGGTGGGTCCCATGGGGCAGGGGGTTGGCCTCCACGCCGGAAAATGGGGATTGCTTCAGCCCGTCGCTGATGCATTGAAACTTATCCTTAAGGAAGATATCATACCTGAATCAGCAGATAAAAAATTATTTATTTTGGCTCCGTTCGTGGTTTTTGTGGGTGCATTCATTACATTTGCAGCCCTTCCGTTCAGCCAGGAAATAATTGTTGCTGATATGAATATTGGCGTTTTCTACATATTGGCTGTCAGCTCTTTGGGTGTGATTGGAATCATTTTGGCTGGCTGGAGCTCCAATAATAAATGGTCACTGTATGGGGCTATGCGTTCAGCAGCACAAATCGTCAGCTATGAGATTCCAGCAGGACTGTCGATCATAACCATTGTGATGCTCACCGGCACGTTGAGTATGCAAGGCATTATCATCTCTCAGCAAGGCATAATCTGGGGATTTCTACCCAACTGGATCATTTTTAACAATCCTTTTTCCTTTATCGCATTTTTCATCTTTTTTATCAGCGGTGTCGCAGAATGTAACCGCACACCCTTTGATATTCCTGAAGCTGAATCTGAATTGGTGGCCGGAGCTTATACTGAATATTCCGGTATGCGTTACGCCTTCTTTTTCTTGAGCGAATACGCTAATATGTTTGTGGTTAGTGGCGTAGCTGTAGCCGCGTTTTTGGGTGGCTGGAACAGTCCGATTCCTGGTTTTATGGATAGCCCACCTTGGGGTCTTTTTTGGTTTATAGGTAAATCCATGTCATTAATTTTCTTAATGATCTGGTTTCGCTGGACGTTTCCCCGTTTGCGCGTAGACCAATTGATGAGTGTCTGCTGGAAAGTGTTTCTACCCGTATCATTTGTAAATATTTTTGGTGTTGGTATCTGGAATCTGCTTGTAGGATAATCTATGTATAAATATTTAAGTAACATTTTCGAAGCTATTTCAACCTTATTCACTGGAATGGGTGTCACGTGGGGGCACATGATGAAAATTCGTAAGGAGAATGTGACCTTGCAATATCCTGAAGAACGCTGGCCCCGTCCGGAACGGGATATCGGATTTAACATGGAGAATTATAACGTGATCCGTTCGCGATTGCATGTGGACATTGATGATTGTATCGGTTGTTTGAAATGCGAGCGGGTTTGTCCAGTGCAATGTATCAAAATCAATACAGTTAAAGTTGAAACAAAAGGAGAAGATCTAACTGATATTAGCCATACAGGTATCACATCTAATGGTACCAAAAAAGCACTGATTGTTTCTCGCTTTGATATTGATATGACTGAATGCTGCTATTGCAATCTTTGTGTCTACCCTTGCCCTGAGGAATGTATTTATATGACCGGTGGACCGAATTCCCACAAACAACCTATCGACTACGAGTTTTCCCAATATGACCGCAATGATCTTATTTACAAGTTTGCTAAGGATGTGGAAGACGAAAAAATGTCTAAATATTTACCCCAGCAGAAACAGGTTGATGAATAATGATTGATGCCGTATTCTGGTTTATTGTTCTGCTGACATTGGGTTCAGCAGTGACGGTTGTGCTGAACCAAAAACTTCTTTATTCAGCAATCGCACTGTTATTTACTTTATTCGGAATTGCGGCATTGTATATATTCTTATGGGCTGACTTTTTAGCTGGAGTGCAAGTGGTGATTTACGTAGGTGGCATCCTGGTTTTGATCATTTTTGGAATTATGCTTACCAATCGCATATCTACTGTGAATATTTCTCATACCAGCGTTCAAAGAGGCATAGGCGGAATGGCCGTATTGGGTGTGTTGTTGATCCTCGGAATTATGATATTAAATACACCCTGGCATCAAGCTGATTATGTAGAACCGACTCAAACAACCGCTTCAATCGGTACATTATTGATGATGGATTATTTACTGCCCTTCGAAGTGGCATCACTATTGCTATTAGCAGCACTGATTGGAGCAGTCACATTATCGCGCAGGGCTGAATAGTGGATAGTTTAAATACATATTTATTCATTGCGGCCATTTTGTTTTCACTGGGCCTTTTTGGTGTTATCACCCGCCGCAATGGTGTGGCTGTGCTCATGGGCATTGAACTTATTTTGAATTCTGCCAATTTGAATTTCCTGGCCTTTGCCAAATTTGGGGGCATGAATATGTCTGGGCATATTTTTGCTCTGTTTGTTATCATTATGGCTGCAGTTGAAGCAGCAGTGGCTTTGGCGATCATCATTAATATTTTTAAAAACTTCCACACGATTAATGTGGATGATGTTCAGGGGCTGCGACAATGACCGGTAATATGATAATGGATTATTCACTGCTGATCCTTTTTCTGCCATTAGCAGCATTTGTAATTCAGATATTTATTGGGAAGCGCTTACCTCGTCAGGGTGATTGGGTTGCCATTGGCGCTGTGGTAACAACTTTGATTCTATCCATTGCCATGTTTACCTCAATGTTAATAGGTCATGATCCCCAATTTGCACAGGAAGCCTCTTTCACCTGGCTCAATATGGGTGCTTTCAAAATTGAAATGGGTTTTCTGGTTGATAATATTACCATTACCATGCTTTTGGTGGTGGCCCTTATTTCAAGCATGACCCATATTTTTTCAATCAAATATATGGAGGGGGATATTCGCTATTCCCGTTATTTTGCTTATTTAGGGTTCTTCACCTTCAGCATGAATGGGATTGTGTTAGCCAATAACTTGGTTTCCATGTACATGTTTTGGGAATTGGTTGGGGTGAGTTCTTATTTATTGATCGGCCATTGGTTTGAAAAAGATTCAGCCGCCGACGCTGCCAAAAAAGCTTTCCTCACAAACCGCGTCGGAGATATTGGCTTTTTTATTGGCATTATGCTCATCTTTTCAACATTGGGCACATTCACTTTTTCAGAAATATTTGACAGTATTGCCGCTGGTAAAATGGGAGGTACTTTATTGACCTTTGCCGGTGTGGGCTTGTTTTTAGGTGCCATGGGAAAATCATCCCAGTTTCCATTACATATCTGGCTACCGGATGCCATGGAAGGTCCCACACCTGTATCAGCATTGATGCACGCGGCAACGATGGTTGCAGCCGGTGTGTATTTATGTGTACGCTTATTTCCATTGTTTACGCCTGACGCGTTGATTGTGATAGCTTATGTCGGTGGCTTTACAGCTTTTTTTGCAGCAACGATTGCTATAACTCAGAATGATATCAAGAAAGTGCTGGCCTATTCAACTGTGAGTCAATTGGGGTATATGATTCTTGCTGTGGGTTCCGGAGCCTATATTGCAGGATTCTTCCATTTGGTCACCCATGCCATGTTTAAGGCTTGTTTGTTTTATGGATCCGGTTCAGTGATTCACGCCATGCACCATGCTCTTCACAAAAAGCATGACCATGAAACCGATCCCCAGGATATGCGCAATATGGGTGGATTCAAGGGGAAAATGCCCATCACATACTGGGCCATGCTCATCAGCACCCTGGCCATTTCCGGTGTACCTTTGTTTTCCGGATTTTTATCCAAAGATGCCATTTTAGCCGGTACTTTATCTTTTGCAATACACCAACCGATTCATTTTCTTTTGCCGGTTTTCGGTTTTGGTGCAGCAGTCATTACAGCATTTTATATGTTTCGCTTGATTTTCATGACTTTCCACGGCAAACCGCAGATGGCCGAACTCTATGATGATATCCATGAATCGCCCAGAGAAATGACTTTTCCGCTGATCCTGTTGAGTACATTGAGTGTTTTCATTTTTTATACATTACCCTATTTCAACCCCTTTTCTGATCATGGATGGTATACTGAACTCATCGTAGCGTCTGATGCGGCTGTACCGGGAAATCCAACGTCTCACTTTATTGCTGAAGGAATTCACCATGCCCATTATCCAGCCATGGCCATTTCCCTTATTGTCGCGGCGATAGGGATTTTCCTTTCCTGGAGTATGTACTTTAAGAAAAAGATCTCTGCTGATGACTGGGCGAAAAAACTCAAGCCCATGTATAACTTATCCTTGAATAAATATTTTTTCGATGAGAACTATAACCGGTTTCTTTATCAACCATTTTTAAAGCTTTCCAGTCTTGTGGCGTACATCGATTGGGATTTATACGACAAATATTTTATTAACGGATTTGGCCGCGTAACGAAAGTTTTCTCGTTCTTTACCGGCCGCATGGATTACGATGGTTTGGACCAGACAATTATAGATGGTATCGGCCGCAGCGTTCGCCACACTGGCGGTGCGTTAAAATTTCTCCAAACAGGACGTTTGCAGAACTATTTATTGTTTGCGCTTCTTGGGGTTGTTGTCATTGTTCTGGTGCAGTCATTTTAAAATATTTGAAAGGTTAAAGGAAGAGGAAAGGATACAAGTATGCTAAGTTGGATCATTTGGATTCCTGTCATTGGTATGGTAGCGATTGCCCTGATCCCCAGGGAAAATATACGCTTAATAAAAATTGTTACTGCTATTGCGACAGGTATTCAATTTTTGTTGACATTGCTATTGTGGAGCAAATTTGATCTGGCCAACGGCGGTTTCCAGTTTATGGAACGAGCGGAATGGATTCCGTCATTCAATATCACCTATATATTAGGTGTGGACGGCTTAAGCCTGCCCATGGTCATATTGACAGGGTTATTATTTTTCCTTGGTACGTTTGTCAGCTGGAATATTTCCCGTGCACACAAAGGATATTTTGCGCTCTTCCTGCTTTTGGATACAGGTGTAATAGGTGTTTTTCTGTCATTGGATTTCTTTCTCTTTTACGTCTTCTGGGAATTGATGCTGCTGCCCATGTATTTCCTGATTGGCATGTGGGGGGGGCCCCAAAGGGAATACGCAGCTATTAAATTTTTCTTGTATACATTGTTTGGTTCTGTTCTCATGCTGATTGCGATCCTGGCTTTGTATTTTGCGTGTGACAGGACATTTGATATGCTGCTGCTTATGCAGACAGCGCCAACAGCGCTTAATGGCGTTATGTGGTGGGGGATGAGCGCCGTAAAGGTTATTTGGGTCATGCTGTTTATAGGGTTTGCCATCAAAGTACCTATCTTTCCATTTCATACCTGGCTGCCCCTGGTTCACGTAGAAGCGCCTACAGCTATTTCAGTTATTTTAGCTGGAATTCTTCTGAAACTTGGTGTTTATGGTATTCTGCGGATCAATTACACTATGCTGCCGGTTGCCGTCTGGTGGTTTGCCGGCGCTTTGGCAGTGCTGGGACTCATCAATGTCATCTGGGGTGCTATGTGTGCACTGGCCCAGACAGATCTGAAAAAGCTCGTAGCCTACTCCAGTATTAATCACATGGGTTACTTGCTCATCGGGATGGCCGCTGTGATTGCCGCCGGTGAAGTGAATGGTAATAATCTACTGGCAGCACAAGCGGGATTGGGTGGTGCTGTTTTCCAGATGTTTAATCACGGCACTATTTCAGCGATGCTCTTTATCCTTGTGGGCGTTATTTACGATCGAGCCCATCATCGGGATATTGAAGGCTTCGGTGGACTGGCAACGCAAATGCCCATCTATTCAGGTATAGTGGCTGTTGCCTTTTTTGCCGGTCTTGGTTTACCCGGACTTTCAGGATTCGTTAGTGAAGCCATGTGTCTCATTGGCGCTTTCCCTGTATTCAAAGCAATTGTTATAGCCGCCACACTTGGGATTTTATTAAATGCGGCTTATTTCCTCTGGGCGTTTCAGCGCATCTTCATGGGTGAATTGAACGAGAAGTATAAGGAATTGCCTGAGATCAACCGGATGGAACTTTTTACAGTCGTTCCGCTGGCAGCGATAACCTTGTTTTTTGGTGTGTATCCACGACCTTTTCTGGATCTGATCAGCAGTACAATGAATGTTATCATTGATACAGTCGCCAATATGGGCGGTATAGCTGGATTATATTAAAATCGTATGAGCAATCTGCAGAGTTTNAGTCTGTATTGGCCGGAATTGATTGTTACGGTTACGGTACTTTTAACTATCGTAGCAGACCTGTTTTATTCTAACAAAGAATCTGGCCGAGCAGCATTTTGGGTTTTAGGTGGTTTGATACTTGCTCAGGCGGCGATTAGTTTTCAGGACAGTACAATAGTTACAACACTGTTCATGGATAATCTTGCCTTTGACCCCTTTGCGACATTTTTCAAATCTCTGATTATTCTTTCAACAATCTTGGTTATTTTCATTTCCCAACGTACGCATGAACTGGATGGCTATCGTACTGGCGAATACTATGCGCTTATAGCCGTAATGGTTTTCGGTATGTTTCTCATGGCATCGGCCATTGATTTGATTATGGTATACATATCGATTGAGATCGTATCCATCACATCTTTCATACTTGCCGGTTATTTGCGAGGTGATCAGCGATCTAATGAAGCAGCATTGAAATATGTTATTTATGGAGCATTCTCTTCCGGGATCATGCTTTTTGGATTGAGTATTGTTTTTGGATTAGCCGGTTCTACAAAATTCTTTGCCATTCAGGAAGCTATGTGGAACCTCGAAGGGAGTGCCAATTTTGCATTTACATTAGCATCCATATTTATCTTGGCTGGTTTTGGCTATAAAATTTCTGCTGTTCCTTTCCATTTCTGGACACCGGATGTGTATGAAGGAGCTCCTACATCCATTACAGCCTATTTATCTGTGGCGCCAAAAGCAGTAGGGTTTGCCGTAGCCATTCGTTTTTTCAACCAGGTTTTTGGCGATGGTGGTTCATTCATTGATCCATCCTTAACGACATTTACTGAATTACCCTGGCCGCAGTTGTTGGCAATATTAGCGGTGGCAACGATGACCCTTGGTAATCTGGTAGCCATCCAGCAAAGCAGCGTAAAACGGATGCTGGCTTATTCCAGCATCGCCCATGCAGGATATATGCTCATGGCTCTGCCGACATTATCTTCACAGGGTGTATATGCAGTAATGATCTATTTAGTCATGTATTTATTCATGAACCTGGGGGCCTTTTTTGTAGTGATTTACGTTAAATCCCAAGGTGGCGGAGAATCATTTGAAGATTATAGCGGCTTGGGCTGGAAGATGCCCATCGTAGGTATTGTAATGACTGTATTCATGCTGTCATTGACTGGTATTCCGCCGACTGCTGGTTTTATCGGCAAATTCTATCTCTTTGCAGCAGTGATTAAAACGGGGCCGCAGTTATATTGGCTGGCAATTGTCGGTGCTATCAACAGTGTGATTTCATTATATTTTTACATGCGGGTNGTTAAGGTCATGTTTTTTGAAGGTGAGCCCAGCGCAACAGTGGTAGTCCCACCGTTAGCGATAATGCTTATTTTTATGGCGTTAGCGATACCATCTGTTGTATTTGGTGTTTATTGGACACCGATAGCAAATTGGGTATCACAATCATTGGTATTATATACACAAGTTATATAATCAATTAATGGCAGAGACTTAAATAAGATTACTACAATACTGCCGAATTAGATGAATAATAAAATGAACAAAAAAGACGAACAAAAGAAATCAGATAGAATCCTCAGCTATATATTTTTAGTTTGTGGACCCCTTTTGCTTATTAGCCTATTTTTCAATAATGGAAATCATAATTTGCCACAATGGTTTATATTGTTGTTAGGTGTTATTTGTATTATTGTGGAATTATGTTTTATAGAAATAGTCGGAAATCGTAGAGAGAACCTTAGGTGGTACGCATTTCCAATGAAAAAGCCCCAACATTAAAATTGCCGGTGTGCCTGCAAAAGATATTTTTAACAGTGTTCAAGCTGCCACAGTCACTTATCAACCGGTCGAATTACCGTCTTTTTTGTCTTATAGAGACATGTGTAAATTGAAGATAACTGCATATCTTTCTTATTATGATTGAAAATTATTTCCCTATTCTAATCGTATTGGTTGTTGCTGCGGGCTTTGCATTTGTGAGTCTCATTTTAACCCATCTCCTAGGTCCACGTGTACCGAATGTTGTAAAAATGATGCCATATGAGTCCGGTGTAGACCAGGTAGGTGAAACGAGAATTCGATTTTCAATCCGTTTTTTCCTGATTGCTCTCCTCTTTATTATCTTCGATATTGAGATTATTTTTCTTTATCCCTGGGCGGTAGTGTTTAAAGATTTCCTTTCATTTGGCCCCTTCATCTTTTTTGAGATGGTTGTTTTCCTGGCTATCCTCGTATTCGGTTTTGTTTATGTTTGGCGGAATGGAGCTTTAGATTGGGAATAATAGAAATCAGAGCTAGAAAAGAATGTGATCTTATCTTGAAGATGGGCTATTTATTATAATCTAACTTGGACTAATCTATTACCATGAATTACGACGATATTAAATCAAATGTATTAACGACAAAACTTGAAAGTGCTATTAACTGGGGTAGAAAAAACTCACTTTGGCCCATGCCGTTTGGCACCGCCTGCTGTGGGATCGAGTTTATGGCGGTTTTGGCGTCGCGCACGGATATATCCCGCTTTGGCGCAGAAGCGATCCGTTTTTCACCGCGGCAGTCAGATCTACTCATTGTCGCAGGTAGGATTTCCATCAAAATGATGCCAGTACTGATTCGCATTTATGAACAAATGCCAGAACCGAAGTGGGTAATTTCTATGGGCGCCTGCGCATCCAGTGGAGGTGTATTCGATACTTATAGTGTGATACAGGGTATTGATCAGTTTATTCCGGTTGATGTATATGTGCCTGGATGCCCACCAAGGCCCGAAGGGGTAGTTGAAAGTCTAATGAAGATCCAGAATTTGATAGACAAAGAGAAACTGTCAGACTACGCACTTTCATCTTCCAAATAGATGTTGCTAGAACAAACGCTTTCCCAGATGAAAGAAAGATTTCCTGACAATGTTCTGGATATGACAGAGTTTGCAGGTGAGCAGATCTTGCATGTCAAAAGCCAGCATATACTGACGGTATTGACTGCATTAAAAGCGGATGGTTACAATTTTCTGGCAGATCTCACCGCGATTGATAATCTGACCCTCGGCGGATATGAGCGCTTTGCTGTGGCTTACCATTTATTATGCCATCAGACGGCAGAGAGACTAACAGTAAAAGCCTACGTCCCTGAAGAAAAGGCATCCTTACCTTCCGTTGAATCCTTATGGAAAACAGCGGAATGGCANGAGCGGGAAGTATTTGATTTATTTGGTATAATATTCGAAGGACATCCCAATTTGATACGTATCATGAATCCCGATGATTATGAGGGACACCCCTTGAGAAAGGACTATCCTAGATTGGGNCGCAAAGAAAGAGACGATTTTCCTGTGATTGAACGGGGCATACAAAAAAAGAAACGTCCAGAATGACTAGAGTAACTGAAAAGACACTTAAAACTGATAGAATGATCCTCAATTTTGGGCCTCAACACCCTTCGACCCACGGAACACTTCGGATCATTATGGAACTGGATGGTGAAACTGTAACGAAAGCAACACCAGAAATTGGTTATCTCCATTCCGGGTTCGAAAAGCTGGGAGAGGATCTAGATTTCAACCAATATATCACTATTACAGACAGAATGAATTATCTGTCACCTCTGTGTAACAATGTGGCTTATGCTCTGGCAGCAGAAAAATTGATGGAGCTGGAAGTTTCCAAACGGACGGAATATATCCGTGTTCTAATGTGTGAATTGAGCCGGATTGCTGACCATCTTTTAAGTGTAGGCATGCTGGCTGTTGATTTGGGTGCAATGACTGCATTCCTCTATGGCTTCAGGGTGAGGGAAGACATATACGATCTTTTTGAAATAGCCACTGGGACTCGCCTTACTACCAGTTATACTCTTGTGGGAGGTCTGATGAGGGATATTCCGGTGGGATTTGACAAGGCTGTCCTAAAAGTTCTCGATGAAGTAAATGAAGTTGCTAATGACATAGAAACTTTATTGAATAAGAATCGAATATGGCATGATCGGACCAAAAACATTGGCATCATCTCCAAAGAGGATGCCATCTCTTACGGCATTTCTGGACCCATGGCAAGGGCTGCAGGTCTAGATTGGGATATCCGTGTAAATGAACCATATTCCAGTTATGAAGAGTTTGATTTTGATGTAGCTATTGCTTTAAATGGTGATGTATTTGATCGTTATCTGGTGCGGATGGAGGAAATTCGCCAGAGTATAAGAATATGCCGGCAGTCTCTGGAAAAAATGCCTTCAGGTGATGTGATTGTAGATCCGGGTTTAGGATATAGTCTACCACCCAAAGATGAAGTATACAACTCTATCGAGGGCCTGATATATCATTTTGAAGTTACCATGCCGAACCGAGGTATGGTACCCCCGGTAGGTGAAGCTTACATGCCAACAGAATCACCAAACGGAGAACTCGGATTTTATATTGTAAGTGATGGAAAGAGAACCCCATACCGAGTCCGTACACGTCCGCCATCACTGATGAACTATTCGATTTTCTCAAAACTTATTGAAGGACATATGCTCTCCGATGCACCAGCCATCCTTGGCAGCATAAACATTATCGCAGGAGAATTGGACCGATGAACACCAACGGTGTTCCTAATGAAAAATTCACCTTTTCAGATAAGGAAAAAGTAGAAAAAATTCTTTCTCATTACTCCGATAAAAAGTCGGCTACCTTACCTTTGTTACACCTAGCCCAATCAGAGAAAGGATACATTTCTGGTGCTGTGATTAATTCGGTAGCTGATTTGGTGGATTGCCATCCGGCCGTTGTCATGGATTGTGTTTCATTTTATACTATGCTCTATACAAAACCTCATGGTCGGCATATAATTCAAGTTTGCCAGACCCTTTCATGCAGCCTGAATGGGTCCGATGCTTTGGTAGATCAGGTGGCGGATAAATATGGAATCCAACCGGGTGAAACAACGAAGGATGACCGTCTTACTCTTATGAAGGTAGAATGCCTTGGCTCTTGTGGAACAGCGCCTGTTGTCCAAATAAATAATGAATATCATGAGGGGTTATCTGAAGAAAAATTTGCTGATTTGTTGGAGTCTCTTCCATGAGTGTCTTTAAACCTGTTTTGACCGAATATATCCATCAGAAAGACTGTCATACGTTTCCATTTTACAAAAGTGTTGGCGGATACACTGCTCTTGATAAAGTGTTAAAAATGAATCCTGAGGATGTGACTCAAGAAGTAAAGGATTCAAATCTTCGCGGCAGGGGAGGAGCAGGTTTNCCAACCGGTGTGAAATGGGGATTTATCCCGAAAGAAACTAATAAACAGAAATACCTGATCAACAATGCGGATGAGAGTGAACCAGGGACCTTTAAGGATAGGTTACTCATGAACAAAGCACCTCATCAAATGCTGGAAGGAATGATCATTGCTGCCTATGCTATCGGCTGTCATACGTCCTTCATTTACATTCGTGGAGAATTTTACAAAGAATATAAGTTACTGGAAAAGGTAGTAGCTGAAGCGTATGAGAATAACCTTCTGGGTGATAATATACTTGGTTCAAATTACAGTCTGGATGTTGTTATACATCGTGGAGCAGGAGCCTACATTTGTGGTGAAGAAACTGGGTTGATCGAATCTCTTGAAGGCAAACGAGGCTGGCCGAGGATTAAGCCACCCTTCCCTGCGATCGAAGGTTATCTTCAAAGCCCTACAATAGTGAATAACGTTGAGACCCTTTCCTGTCTTCCTCATATAGTCAATCGTGGTGCTGGTTGGTTTAAAGCCATCGGTCCCGAAAAAGGACCAGGCCCGAGGCTGTTTTGTATTTCAGGGTGCGTTAATAATCCCGGTGTTTTTGAAGAACCTATGGGCATTTCTTTAAAAGATTTGATTTTTGATAGGGCAGGTGGTTTACCCGATGGCAAAAAATTGAAAGCTGTTTTCCCTGGCGGTTCATCATCGGCGATTCTCACGGCTAATGAAGCTATGGATGTAATGATGGATTTTGAGGAATTGGTAGAAAAGAAGAGCATGCTGGGATCTGCGGGGGTCATTGTTATGGATGAAACAGTAAATATGGTTCAGGCTTGTCTCAATATTGCCCGCTTTTATGCCCATGAGTCCTGCGGCCAGTGCACCCCCTGTAGAGAAGGTACAGCATGGCTGGTGAAAATGCTTACACGTTTGGTTAATGGTGGGGGTAAACCAAACGATATTGACATGCTTTTTGAGATTACGGATAACATCGGCGGTCTTATCGATTTTTCAAAAGG
>PAWC01000020.1 GCA_002713385.1 Fidelibacterota bacterium | reverse complement strand
AGAATGTTTTGACGTTTAAATGTACCTTTTTGGGTTAGTTCGTCATGTTCAGCACTGAAATCTCTGTGAATGACGGCATAATTAATGATACGTTCATAGGGTGCAAGGAAACCATTCACTGATTGGATCAATGCGCTAAATGCTGACCTTATTTTAGCTGGTTCTTTCTTTGGTATATGCGTATTCAAATACTCCTCATCGGGATATATCAATACGGTATTGAAATCCATATTATCACCCACAAGGAACGCTGATTGTATTGCATCAAATTCAGAAAGCATATTTTCGATCTTTTGCGGTGTGATGGTTTGGCCGGATGCGTTCTTATAAATTTCTTTTTTGCGATCTTTTATAAAGTAATGGTCATCCTTTTCAATGAAAATATCCCCAGTATGAAACCAGCCATCATCCGTACTGGGAGTGAGGGGATCAGCGTAATAAAAAGCAGATATATACGGACCTTTTAGCAGTAATTCGCCTTCATCAGAAATACGTAATTCTATGCCCGGAAGTTTCTGGCCGACTGAATCAACGACATATTCTTCTGGGGAGGTCAGGGTGATTCCACCTGTCGCTTCGGTCATTCCATACCCACTCAATAATTGTACATCATTGTTTTGAAAAAACTGGAAAATATCTGGATCAAGATAACCAGCAGCAGACAAACCCCATTTTAAATTTCCACCTGTAACCTTTTTAATCGCTTTGCGAACGATGCGATCCTCTTCTAAATGGTCTGCAGCTAATGATTGGATAGTTTCATACAGTTGTGTCCAGCGTTTGGGCACACTTATTAGTACCGATGGTTTAATGGACAAAAAGTTTTTTCTCAAGGTATCGTATGGCGAATCCTCTGCGAATGCATATGAGGCACCCCAAAAAATACTGCCTTGTAATTCAAGGAAGCGTCCAAAAGTATGATATAACGGAAGATAACTTAAAAATGAATCATGTGATCCGAATTTTGTTAATGCCAGTGCACGGGCAAAACGCTTCACGATCATATTTCTTTGACTGAAGGTGATGCCCTTTGGTTCACCGGTCGTCCCGGATGTGTACATGATGGTGGCGACATCTTCCATTCGTACTTGTCCGATGCGTTTTAAGACTTCGAGAGGATCAGAATTTTGTCCTTGTTCGATGAAGGTTTGCCAATCTTTGTTATTCAGATTAATAATGTTTAAATCATTAGAAGAGGGAAGAAAGATGTCATTTATTTCTGTTTTCAATTCATTATCGACAAACAGGTGTGTCACACCACTGTGTTTAATAATAAAATCAATATCTTTTTTAGTCTCATTGGCCGGTATGGGTATAACCGGAAAATGAAAGGATATACATGTTAAATCAACAATAGCACCCCGCAGGGAGTTAGGTGTCAGAATACCAATACGAATTTTATCGTGGTATGATTTTTCAATATGAGTTAAAGCGCCGGCTGCTTTTAACAATTCATCCCAAATATTTTCATAAGAATGGCTTACAACTTTGCCTTTTTGAAATTCATGAAATAGATGCTTGTGCTTATACTTTCGGGAACGGTTATAAAAAAGATGGCCGAAGGAATATTTAGATTTATCGATCAACTCTATCAATAGTGAGAACCAATCATCGATTCGATTATTTTCAGCGATGCAGGAATTAACAGCAGGGAGGTGGCCTAGATTAAGGAAGGTATGAACCGTCTTACGTTCAGTTTTTTCCTCTAGAAGTTGATGAGCAATTGCAAATAATTCTTCAACATCAACGACATTGTTTTCTGCCTGAACAACGTGTTTTTGGATTGTTTCACGGCTCAAATTCATATTGAAAATTACAGTGTTTATGCTGTTTCAGCAGGAAGGAATTGCAATAAAAAAGGCCTTCAATAGAAGGCCCTTTTATGATACACAAGATAAAGTTAAAATGTTATGGCCAGAGTAATTCTATTCACCATTCCCAGAAAACCTAAGTCAGATGAAGAATAGTCTACCCGCAACTTGACCGGAACATAGGAGATTTTTTCTGTGTCAATACCAAAACCNTAAGCCATATTNTNAACGTANCCNAAACCATCTTCACTGTCNANNGCATCNTGAAANTCANTANNATNAGTTNCATCNNTTAANTCATCANNNAACTGCATGAACTTAAATTGCAGTCCNGAACGTATATAAAAAACATCCATGANNTTNGCTTCCATACCNAGGATATAATATGGATTATAGTCGCGCGGATCAAAATATTCCCAATTCACTGTGACTTCAGCCATGTCCTGTTTTATCAATCCATTTTTTCCCACTGGCGTCATAGATANCCCAAAACGGAAGGCCATGGGTAGTGACCATTCATCCGTATTTAAGTGAGCCACGACGTCAGGGTTGCCATCCAGGTCTTCATAGGCATCCACATCCACTTTATTGTCCGTTCCATACAGGCGCATTTTTGTTCCAAAATTCGTAACGGCCATACCAACGCGCAGACCGTAAAAATTGGTCACATATTGTGATCCAGCATCTACAGCAAAGGCAGAAGCGGAGGAGAAGGAAATTGTTTCCCTGATTAATTTGACCTGCATACCCACGGCAAAGCGGTCACTGATTTTTGTACCATAGCCAACTCCAATAGCAAAATCACTTGCCGTGAATGTCCCTTCACCATCAGGAGCGAGCTCTGTGGTTTTTATCATTTCGCCCATGTCAAAATACACCAGGCTTAAGCCAAAGGCACCTCTTCTGGCTGGAATTGCTACGGCAAGAAAACTGTGTTTCATATCTGCAATCCAGTTAAATGAACTGAATACGACTTGTGGGGAAGTTATATGGGCTATACCGGATGGATTCCAATACAAGGCGGATGCGTCCGCAACTTGTGCAGAATATGCGCCGCCCATTCCTTCAGCACGGCTACCCACTCCGATTTTGAGGAAGTTTGCCGCTGAAGTGCCGACATTGTCAAATTGAGCACTGGCCATTCCGACCAGCAGAGTGGATGTAAGTAGTATTTTCTTCATTTGATCACCGCGAATTTGCTTACGAATTCATTTTTATCTGAAATAACATGGAAGATATAAACCCCGAATGCAATCTCCTGGATATTGTAGGTCTGCAAATTCCATGCTTCAATGTTGGGGCCGCGCCAGCCATCACTGCTTTCATCATGCTTTAAAATCTGAACCATTTCACCAGCAGTATTATAGATTCGAATCACACATTTTTCAGGCAGGTTGTGAAACTGTAATTCCCGCTCAAAATTAACTGATTCATACGCTGAAGTTGCTTTATAAGGATTGGGTACAACAAGAATATCCGTCAGGTCGCTACTCTTCAGTACATAATCATCAGCCACAGTTGTAATCGTATAGACGTCTGTGCCAGGCAGCAGTGGATTCTGGAAGGATATTGTGAAAACATTTCCACTTTCAAATAATGTANTACTCTTATTGAAANACATCATCCAGCCAAAAAGTCCAGCATCTGCCGCATAATCAAATGATTGTAAATGCGTTATATCTGCATTATAATCTTCATAGATGGGCATGATGTATACAGTTTTCGTGAATTCATAAACCAACGGGTCATCATCCGTTGGTTCTATGATGGGCTTGCTCCCAGCAGCCTGGTAGATCAAACAGCCAAGCTGTTTATTTTCTTCAGTTGACCACAGGGAGAAAGGAATGTCAATCGTATCTACTGTAGTTAGTGTTGAATTAAAATAACAAGCTATAGAACTTTCGCCAAAACGAAATTCAAGGTCTCGTTGTAATTCAGTCACAGCAGGCTTGCTTTCCGGCTGGTTTACAGGAAGATTTTCTAAAAATCCNGCAAATGTACCATCATTTGATCCGGGATTTAGTCCACCAAAAACAATAGCAGTACTTGTATCGGCATCTGTTGTTGTTTCTGCAGTAGAATAACTACTGACTCTCCAACTGGCGTTAGCAAATAGTGGAACAAAACCATCAATCACGTGGGTTAAGATACCAGCGCTGATATCGGATGTATCCATAGCGACAACTGTTACATTATCAGTTTGATCAAACACCATCCAATAGTTTGACACAATGGTATCTATTATGGTATAGCTACTGTCACCGGTGACCTCTGTTATATCATAGAGAACTGTATCACCAAATGTTACAGCATATGTATGTCCTTTACTTGTAAAGTCATCCGGAGTGACTTCAAGACCAAGAAATTCCAGGGTAGATGGAGCAGCTGTCACTGCTTCTAAAGTTGCATCAGATTCACCAGTATGGGTAACGCTAAAACTACCTGCGTCATATCCTGCTGCTTCCTTTTGAGGGATAGCAGCAATGGTATTATCCACATCACTGGCATAGGCATTTTTCGATCTGGAATTTTCTAAAGGGTCTACGACAGATCCGGCCCAATCATCAGGACCATCATACGCAGTAACCGCATACCAGTATTCATAACCATTCACAACATTACCATCAACGTAGGAGTATTGTAATCCTCCATCCGTACCAAGATTATAGTAAATCAGTGGATCCGACATGGCAAAAGAACCCGTAATGCCATCAGATATATCGTAGATAGCCAATGGTTGATACACATCTGTTGGGTCGCCGTTAAGGTCAGTAACGACATTGCCCCAATTAAGTCCACGGTCATGACTGCGATAAACCCTATAGCCTTGAAATGCATTATTTAAAGTTACAGGATCAACAGATGCTTCACTGCGGTCATCCCAAAATACTGTAACCTGGCTATCATCTTCTATAACTTGTACCAAAGGTTGATCAGGCGGTTTCGGAGTGGAGCAATTATTATNATATAGCGATTGAAATAATTTTGCATTACGGNTCAGGTCGGNTTCGTTGATNCCCACAAAATCTGCGAATGTNAAAATGACCTGTTCTCCTGGGGCAACATCAAATGGTCCAGCAGCGATNACCCAAGTTATATCCGGTCCATAAGAATACGG
The DNA here is from genome assembly GCA_002713385.1 of Fidelibacterota bacterium. Lineage (GTDB taxonomy): Bacteria > Fidelibacterota > Marinisomatia > Marinisomatales > TCS55 > UBA2126. The sequence goes on along the minus strand of PAWC01000020.1, from coordinate 13,761 downwards.
TTTCTGATANATGTCNAAATCATTGGGNGTAATATTNTGGGGTNTTTGTATNCCATGTGTCATTTGTTCGTTATAAGCCTGGGCGTCACTTTGGGCGTCCATGCTGTATTCATATGTGTAAAAAGTGGAAACATCATAACTGGAGTCCGTTCCATCATTATTGAATTTTGTGCATTCNAGGAATTTGAGTCCTACCCAGCCAATACCAGATGATTTAAATCCATCCGAGTTATCATCATTGTCATACACCAGGGCAAAGTTGGAAAGCAGGTGTGCATCAGTCGTGTCCACTAGTTTTTCAGCNATCAGAGGATCATTCTTTGGAATGAATAATGCCATATCATCGGTCCATTCGGCACCGCCTTGTTCCGGAGCATCTGGATCACCAGCAGTACCAACATAAGCATCTTTTATAGTGTCTTTACCCACATTGGTCATTTGCTGGATGAAGATTAAACCATCATTTCCGAAAGAAAGTGAATAATTCAGAACCCACACATCAAAACGGACATTCAAAGGACCGACGCCATTATTACTGGCAAAAGTGTTTCCTTCAGTCGGATCATTATCTGTTACGACAAAATAGGCTTCACGCTCGGCTTGAACACCAATACCGCAAGGTGCATCGGGAAAGCCACTTGGGCCAAGTTCCGGCTCAACTCCTGGGAAATAAAGTGTATCTTTATTTCCTTCAAGATCATAGATAACGGATTCAAATGTTCCTGTAGGATCTATTTCCCGCGGCCATGCAGCCGGCCAGGATTCAGGCATATCACTAAATGCTATTCCCAGGTTGGCTTCTGAATCAACTGTACCGGCATCATAACCCGGTAATGGTTCAAATTCTTCCTCGTGGTCACGAACAGAACCACGTACACCCACCGCAACAGATGGTTCACCATTGATGAGTCCACCTACCATGGGGGAAGCAGTCCAGTAGTACGTACAGCAGCCGTCCTTGAGCATACTGCCGGCCGGGAATTCATGGCACAACCCCCAGCGGTCATAACCATAGATAGCCGCGTTGGATAAACGTAAAACCATATTCCCTTTATCCAGCACACTGCGTTTTCGATCATCATAAGATGAAATCTTCGAAAGTCTATCAGGTAGNAGTTTCTTGCCATACTTTGGAGCAATCACCTGGTTATAATAATCATATTTTGAAAGGCCTGACCCTTCACCACTATAAAGAAAACAAAAGCTGAACAGGCTAAAAATAATTGTCTTTTTCATCTTTACCTCAATCCTACACTAATACCAAGTTCAATGTGCCGCGGAGCACCATAATAATAGGGCCGAAAAATATACATAGGTGAATTATTGGGATTCAAACTTTCATCCGGCTGTCCAGTATTATTAAACACATTCGCAATATTATTTTTATCAAACAAATTGGTTATATCGAGATAAAATCGGACTTGGGCCACATTTTGTATTTTCAAGTCATAGTATGCTTTGGCATCAAATATGGCTGTGTAGGGCATACGACCGGAGTTTTCATCATCAATATACCTGCCCCGGGCATCCGTTGGAGTGTAAGGCAAGCCGCTACCCATATTACCCAATACATTTAAACCAAATCCTTTGGGATGTTGGTAATCAAAACGCACATTTAATGTATGGGGTTGGTCCCAGGCCATGGTTACAGTTCTGTGAACAGGGTGTGTTCCATATACGGATGAGAGATATGCTGCATACCAGTTGGACGTTTCATTGTTTGTATTGCCTTCNGCTCGGGAATAAGAATAGAAAACTTCCCAGCTGAAATTCTGGGAAAACAGTTTTCTTAAACCNAACTCAAACCCTTTGGAATTCGCATAATCCATATTCTCATAAATAGCGTATTCTGTGGGGTCCGCATCATATATATTTGCTGATATATAATCATGCCGGTCGTTGTAAAATAATGTCAATGTCATCAAGTATTCCGGCGTAAGCATGGTGCGCAGTCCAAATTCATACTGGATGGCCCGCTCCGGTTTAATATTGGGTGAACCCACAGGGGGGATGTACCAGTCACCCAGGTTAAAGGGGAAGGGGTACATCGAATTGCCGGTTAGATTGAAAATATTATTTGGATTCGAAGTTGAATTTAAACCAGCCAAACCAGATGGTACACCTTCTCCACCAATTCCACCTGAGTTCGTATAGTCATACATATTATCATAATCAGGATATTTGAAAAAATGACCATAGGAGAAATGGAAAGCAGTATTTTCTGTAACTGGATAACCCATGCCTATCCGCGGGCTCCACTGTGCTTTTACAGTTGCTTTATCCGGCTGGCTGAATGAGCCGTCTTCTTCAATATAACCCCATTCAACGGCTCCTGCAGCAAATGCGTCGAAGTCGATGGAATTCAAGTCACTTGTTTCAAGAACTTGGCCATCATATCTATATCCGATATTTTTAGTAGGATCGGCATATTCACTTTTTGGATCCAGTATATCATAACGTAGACCGATATTTATGACCAAGTCACTAAATTCCATTTTATCCCGTACAAAGAATGATGACTCTACCGGTTCTTTTTCCCAGAGGATAAACGAGGCATCGGAACTATTGCCGTAATATCCCCCGCCAATCCAAGAAGCAGAAAAATTGAATAATTTGTGAGTCTTTTGGGAATAGCCTGTTTTGACCTGGTGGATCTTATTTACTTGCCAAGTTAAGGCGCCTTCCAACTGCTTTGTTTCAGAATAATCATTATAATAGCTGGGATAGGTTGAATAGCCCATACGGATTGTATCCCCAGAATTATTAACAATAGGATAGCTGCCGTAGAATTCATAATTGGAGGTATTATCATAGGCATCGCCTTCCCTTAAAGGCAGGAAAACACCCCAGCTGTATTTACCATCGTTGTTCAAGTCTGCATAATCGTCACCTTCTGTGAATGCTCCATCTTCGTCATTATCATTATAGGGTTCTGCATAATAGCTAAGCCAAGTGAATTCAGAACCAGGCTCTAAAATTGATTTATCCCAATCATCTGGAATCATGAATATATCTGAATATAGTTCATGATTATCTTTCAGGAATTTTTCACCAGGAACTTTTGGTCCTGTCCAGTTATCCACCCTGTTTTTTGAGTAGGACAGTGTGACAAACATATTTTCAGAGAATGTATAGTTAAGCCTGCCGTACATGAGTTTGCTCTCCTGCCAGCTGACTGCACTGCGCTCCGGGAATTGACGGTAGTTCATGCTGAATCCGCGGCTCTCATAATTCTGGATATTGGTTCCCAGTGTTATTTTCAGGTTATTAATAGGACGCAGAACCAGCTTGCCCATGAGCCTGTCAGTCCAATTGTAAGTTCCAGTTATTTCTTTGGCGCCTTTTTTGAGTGGTTCGGCAATACCATCGCCATCTATATCTGCGAGGGCGTACACGTCTCCATTACGTATACCATCACCATTGTCATCGGTGAAATCTTCGCCAACATCGTATACACCGTTGGCAGCATCTGTCCATGATTCTGCTTCTGTAACTACAATCCCAGATGTATCATATACTGCATGATCCCAGTAACCATTATTGTTGGCGTCGTTGAATCCTTCGCCAAAATCGTATTGACCATTGGCAATATCTGTCCATGATTCGCCTGCATCGTAAACACCATCACCATTTTCATCTACCTTTAATACAGCCCAGGGCAGAAAATTATTTTTCATCCGGCCATCCGTACGTTTACGGTCTGCAGAAATAAAAAATGTTGCCAGATTGGGCATGGTGGGAATGATTGGACCGCTGGCCGTGCCTTCGATTCGGCCGGTATTCCAAGTGTTTGAAATATTTGGGAGAGTGGGGTCCATGGATGCTCTAAAATTCAAATCATATTCAGCACCACCTTCCCGGGTAATGATATTGATAATGCCGCTCATGGCCTGGCCGTATTCAGCATCGAACGATCCGGTTATAATTGATAATTCAGAAATACCGCCGCGGGCCACATCGGTGGCCATGCCGCCGTTAATAATATCTTTTACATAAAAACCATCGACAAGGTAGGCTGTTTCGCCGGAACGGCCGCCGCGAACGTGGATACCGTCATCACCGCCGCCGTTATCATTTTCAATTACACCGGCAACATTATCAATAATATCCGCATAGGAATTGATGGGCATATTTTCAAAATCTTCTTGTTCGATCGTAACGGTCGTGGCTGTTTGATCGCGGACGATGACAGGGCGTTCTGCTTCCACGATTACTTCTTCACCTTCCACAGCAGAGATTTCCAGGGAAAAGTTTACCGTGGTCGTACGATCAGCGTTCATGCGTACATCGGTAACAGATGTTGTCTTATAACCTATATATGAAGCAGATGCTGTGTATGAGTCTGCCGAGATATTAAGGATGATATAATAGCCATTTTCATCACTGGCGGCACCCAGAGCAGTCCCTTTTAAAACAACATTGACGCCAATGAGGGGCTCACCTGTAGACGCATCGGTAACAGTTCCCACCAGTTTCCCTGTTACACCGGCAAATAACATGCTGCAAGTGCTGAAAATAACGAGAAAAAGATTTTTCTTTCCCATGATAAGACTCCTTGTAAAGGCTAAACATAGTTTGATTATTGAAACCATACAAGGATAAGGTTACTATTGAGCATCAAATTGCAATGGCGTAAGTTCATAAAATTCTATTAGGAGAGTAATTATAATGAGTTCAAAAAATGGAAAACCAAACGGTCAAAGTTTTGATCTCTCACAGACAGAAATAAAAAAACTGCTTAAAAATGTTCCAAGCGGAATTAAAATTTATATTGGTCATTTAGAGCATCAGATAAAAAATATGGCTAAAATTGGTTTATCTCTATCCAAAGAAAAGGATATGAATGTTCTGCTGGAGAATATCCTGCTGGAAGCCAAGCGCATCACCAATGCCGATGGCGGCACGCTTTACATGAAAACAGATGATGATCGTCTGCGATTCGAGATCATGATGACAGATTCACTGAAATTACACTTGGGCGGTACATCCGGGCAGGATATACCATTTTATCCGGTTAAACTTTATGATGATGATGGCAAACCCAATACCCATATGATTTCTGCGTACGTGGGATTGACTGGGGAAACGGTCAATATTCCGGATGCCTATAAAGCAGAAGGTTTTGATTTTTCCGGGACCAAAGCATTTGATGAAAAAACAAGTTATCTTTCAAAATCATTTTTAACAGTTCCTCTAAAAAACCATGAAGAGGAAATAATTGGTGTTCTGCAATTATTGAACGCCTTGGATAAAAAGACAAATGAATCGATTCCATTTTCTGCAGAAGTTCAGGATATTGTTGAAGCCCTATCCAGTCAGGCCGCAGTGGCTATTACAAATAAAAATTTGATTCGTGATCTGGAAATCCTTTTTGAGTCATTTATTAAACTGATTGCCACTGCTATAGATGCAAAATCTCCATACACTGGCGGACATTGTACCCGTGTCCCTGAAATAACGATGATGCTGGCTGAAGCTGTCAACGTTTCCAAGGATGGTCCCTTCAAAGATGTGCATTTTTCAGATAAGGAGATGTACGAATTGAAAATTGCTGCTTGGCTCCATGACTGCGGGAAAGTCACCACACCGGAATACGTGGTTGATAAAGCTACAAAACTGGAGACTATTTATGACCGTATCCATACGTTGGATACTCGCTTTGAAGTATTGAAGCGCGATGAAGAAATCAAAGTCCTGAAAAAACGATTGAAAATTGAAACGGATGCTTCTGTTTCAAAAGCAGATAAAAAAGATGCTCTAAAATCTTTGCGTAAAAAGCATAAAGATAAATTAGTAAAAATGGAAAAAGAAATGGATTTTATACGCGCAACGAACATCGGTGGTGAATTTATGTCAGGAGATAAAAAAGACCGCGTCAAAAAGATCGCCAAATACCGTTGGAAGGATAATGGAACAGTTAAGGATTTTCTATCAGAAAATGAAGTATATAATCTTTGCATTGCAAAAGGAACATTAACAGCTGAGGAAAGGCAAATTATCAATGACCACATTGTCCAAACGATCGATATGCTTCAACAGCTTCCATATCCTAAACATCTGAAAAATGTCCCTGAATTCGCTGGGGGTCATCATGAAAAACTGGATGGCACCGGTTATCCGAAAGGCCTAACCAAGGATGAAATGTCCGTACAGGCTAAAGCTATGGCCATTGCGGATATCTTTGAAGCACTCACCGCAAAGGACCGACCCTATAAAGAAGGCAAGGCACTATCCATGGCCATGCGTATTTTGGGCTTTATGAAAAATGATGCCCATGTAGATCCAGAATTGTTTGAATTGTTTGTTCATGAAAAAATCTATCTTAGATACGGAGAAAAATATCTGGATTCAGAACAGCTGGATATGGATTAATTAACTCTATCCAACAATAACAGAATTTATGACACCCGATATCGCCATCGTCCTGGGTATTATAACCCTAATGTTTGTACTCTTTGTTAAAGAGATCTTCCCCCTTGATGTTACCGCACTAGTGGTCCTGATCATTTTTCTTGTAATCGGTAATTTGACACTTGAAGAAGCCATCAGTGGTTTTTCGAATCAAGCAGTGATCACTATAGCCGTCTTGTTCATTTTGAGCCATGCGTTGCAGAAATCCGGAATATTGGAATATGGTGTTGTACGTTTGAATAAATTAACCGAACGCTCCAAACTGTTGGGACTGACTGTTTTTCTCATTACAGTTGCTTTTGCCTCCGCTTTTGTAAATAACACGGCCATTGTTGCCATTTTCATTCCCATAACAATTCGATTAGCACAAAAATATAATTTAAGTCCGTCAAAACTGCTTATTCCCTTGAGTTATATTGCCATTATGGGAGGTACGCTGACACTAGTGGGGACATCAACAAATCTGCTGGTTAATTCCATTTATGTCAACACCACAATGGCGGAGCCGCTGGGTATGTTTGAATTTTCCCGCTATGGAATATTCATTTTACTAATCGGTCTTTTGTATATCATCTTTGCAGTGCCATTTATCCTGCCGTCACGGACGGTCACATCCAGTTTGACACAGAGCTATCATATGGGTGGTTATTTAACAGAATTAAAAGTGGCTGAAGAATCGCCAATGGTTGGGCGCACATTCATGGAACGGAGTATAAATAAAAATTATGATATTACTGTTTTGGATATTATTCGGGAAGGTATGGTTATCAGTAAAAATATCCGCAATACAATTATACATCCGGGAGATGTGTTATTTGTACGGGGATCATTGGAAAATTTTTTACGCATGAAAGAAGTAGAAAAAGTCACCATGCTTACAGATGAAAAATTAACCCAGGCTGAACTTATCCATGATGATAATACATTAGTAGAATGCTTATTAACCCAGCAATCTGAACTGGTAGGTAAAAGCCTGATGGAAATCAACTTTCGCCGTCGTTTCGGTAGTTTTATCCTGGCTATCCGTCGTGAAGGAGCCATACTGCGCAGAAAAATAGCTCATGTTATGCTGCGGGCTTTTGATACATTATTGGTGTACGGTCCGCGGGATAAAATAAAAGAATTGTCAGAGACAGGGAATTTTATTGTTTTGGGAGAAATTGAAGCAACGCTGCAAAAAAACCGTTTCTGGTGGGTGAGTCTGGTTGTAATAATCAGTGCTGTTTTCCTGGCAGCTCTGGGCTTGGTACCCATACTAAAAGGGGCTCTGGTAGGCATGATTATACTCTTGGTCCTGCGAGTTATTTCTACGAACGAAGCCTATCAAACCATTAACTGGCAAGTGATTGTTTTAATCGCCGCCTTGATTCCCATTGGAATTGTGATTCAAAAGAGCGGTACATCAGAATGGTTAGCGACTGCTATGAATAATTTAGTCGAACAATTTGATCCCGCTTTGCGCCCTGTTGTAATGGTGTCTTTGATTTATCTGATGACGATGATTCTCACAGAAATGGCATCAAATGCAGCCACAGCTATCATTATGACACCCATTGCTATTTCTGCTGCCATGCAAATAGGACTGGATCCGAAGCCTTTCATATTCTCAGTTTGTTTTGCCGCATCGGCATCATTTATTACACCCATTGGTTATCAAACCAATCTCATGGTTTATGGCCCCGGTGGATATAAATTTTCTGATTATGTTAAAGTGGGCCTTCCCTTGGCAATCTCTTTATGGATAATGGCTACATTTTTAATTCCTGTGCTGTGGCCTTTTACAGCAGTTAATTAGAAATTACTAATTGACATCAGTAGATAAAAAATCTTCCCGCCTGAATGAATTTTTAGAAAGTCCTGAAAAAGGGCTTTGGAAACTTGCATGGCCGGTTATGGCCGGGATGGGTATCCAGACATTATACACGATTGTTGATATGATATTTATCGGCCGACTGGGAGGAGAGGCCATTGCCGCAATAGCCTTTAATATGCCGCTGTTCTTTTTTGTTTTAGGTTTGACCATGGGTCTCGGTGCGGGTGTCACCGCTTCCATTGCTCGATTTATTGGTGCAAACGATAAGATTAATGCTGATAACAGCGCTGAGCATGCAGTTGTAATGGGGGTCGGGATCAGTATTGTAATAACCACACTCGGTGCCATTTATGGGCGGGATATACTTCTAGGAATCGGCGCAACAGAGTCGGTAATCGATTCGAGCTGGTCATATTTACGCGTTATTTGTATCGGTTTGCCTTTCATGGTTTTATCTGCCTTTTTTCGTTCCATACTTGTAGGTGAGGGAGATACAAAATTCCCCATGACCGTAGCAGCGTTGGGAACGGTGCTTAATATTATTTTGGATCCCATTTTCATTTTTACGCTGGGACTAGGGGTTGCCGGAGCTGCCTGGGCCACGGCTATCAGCCAGATTACAGTATTCACCATTTTCATTTATATGCTATTCTTTAAAGAACATTCCTATATCACATTTCGCCTTAAGGATTTTTCACCATCTTCGTATATTACAAAGGATATCATAAAAGTTGGATTACCAGCGTCTATGTCCATGATTATCATGTCCTTTGGACAACTCGTTTTCAACCGCATTCTCATACATTTTTCAACGGATGCCGTTGCCGCTTATCAGATCAGCGGCCGCATTGATATGGTCATTTTTCTGCCCATCCTGTCTATTTCTTACACGCTGACAACATTAGTGGGTATGTTTTTTGGCTCCGCAAGGATGGACAAGGTAAAACACATTATTTATTATGGGTTGAGCCGTTCCTTTATGATCGCTGTAGTTACGTCGGCGCTTGTGTATTTTACTGCGCCAAAACTAGTCTTGCTCTTCACAGATATTCCATATATCCAGGAAACAGCAGTTACCTATTTAAGGCTCATGGCTTTTGTGTATCCCTTTGTCGCAATTGCACTGCCTTGTGGCCGCATCCTGCAAGGATTTGGTTTAGGAATGCCATTGTTGGTGATTACATTGATCCGTGTTTTGTTGATATCATCACCCCTGGCAATCTTTTTTATCTTTGTTCAGGACCGCCCTTTGGAATGGATCTGGTATTCAATGATGATTTCAACAGCAGTCGCTTTCGTGGTTGCTGTTGGATGGGTTATGTGGGCATTAAAAAAATATTCAGTTCAACCAACAGGAGTTCAACATGCAAAAACTCAACTTAAACCAAATCAATGAGCAATTAATTGATCTTCCAGGCTGGTCTTTTACAAATGATACTTTGCACAAGGATTTGACATTTGATTCATATTTGGATGGAATAAACTTTGTAAAACAATTAGCTGATAAAGCTGAAAAACATAATCATCATCCCGATCTGACTGTTGGCTGGTGCAAGGTTGGTGTAACTTTTACAACGCACGATTCAGGAGGCATTACTGCAAATGATATTACCATGGCTAAAGAAGTTGAGCGATTATTAGGTTAAAATCCAAATTTAAGCTCAGGTTGTGATTAAATTGATGATCAAGTAAATTGCAGCACATTCATTAGATCACCATGAAAAGACTGATCATATTAATGATATTATCATCTATAATATTCGGTAATCAACCGGATTTAAAATTCACCAAATTTTCTTCAAAGCAAGACCCCAGCGGTAGACATTTTCCAACCAAAGAACAGGTTCGATCCGTCAAAAAAACAGTAAACATCAAAAACAGAATTCTTGAAAATATTGATCTTTATTCCCAGCCGAGCCACCGAATTGAGAATAATGGTCTCCTTGTCGGCCGAGTGTATGACCAGACAGATAATGGTGTTTCAGCCCAGGTCGTCGCTATCGATACAATGAATGAAAACCAGTTTTCAACGGTGACTAATGACAGCGGGTATTACAGTTTATACGTTTTGAATAGCACATTTAAAATGTTGGCTTTGCCCTTTGATGATTTCCATATTACCGGTTATACCTTAGATGTGGATGTGGATGATGATACTGTAGAGGTGGATATTTTTACCCCGGCACTAATATTCGATGGCGATATCTACGGTACAGTGACCGATACAGGTGGAACACCCTTACATGCAGCATGGGTGGCTGCAGTGGCTTTCAGTTTTGAAGAAGAATTGATCTTTGACTATTTGACAGATATCAACGGATTCTATGGATTAGATGTAATTAGTCTTGGCGAACAATGGCCTTATTGGGTCCTTGGCATCTATGATGCTGAAGATTCAGATGAAGAGCTAGTCGGTTTGGTGGATAGTATCGTTGTTAATTCGGGTGATTCCCTGGAAATTAATCTCGTTCTACAGGCTATCACTTACGATGGTTCCATTTATGGAGAAGTAACTTATGAGGGAGAGCAGATAAGTGGCATTACAGTCAAGGCAGAAAATGTCTGGACTGGTGACTATTTTGAGACTTACACCGATGAAGATGGCTACTATGAAATGGGTGTCACCAATGGCGAATATGAGGTTTGTGCCTATTACTGGGTGGTGGAAGATGAACTGTGTGAAGATATATATATAGACTCGAATGAAGTTGAAATCAATTTTGATTTTGAAGATCAGCCTTTGGATGGTTTAATCAATTATTATGGTAATTTCCGTTTTTTCTGGACAAATGATGGTCGTCATTTTGCTGGACAATGGCCGGTGGCCAGTGATGCTGTAAGACAATATCTGTCATATGGCGGTATGATTACATTGGCTTATGAAGATGGTAATATTTTGTTGGGAGGATTTATTGACGATCACTGGATACCTGAAAATGATGGTATATATACTTTTGTTGAAAATGAAATAGAATTCATTAACAGGTCGATGACGGATGTAGGAACCGGTATAACTGCTGAACAAGTAATTGCTTCCCACGGTTATGAAAATTTTACAGTCGTTTTAACTAGAATAATCAATGGGAGCGATGCAGAATTGAATGATGTGCGAATGGGTTATTTTATGAATTGGGACGTGGCCTATACGGAAGGTGGTCCTGAAGATTATGTAGAAGATGATTTAGCTGGTGTCAGGACAATTGAAGTGCCTCATCCGCTCTTAACTGTGATGATACCGGTAAAGATTAGTTATATGATGGATGATGACGGTAATAATGACCAATCCCCCGGCTATGTAGGCTTTGCAACAGTGCCTCAATGGTTGGATGAACCAGTACATATTTCCATTGATATGGATGAAGACCTGGATGATTTTTTGGCCATTTTAGAACAGGAAAATGATGATGAGAATGAAATAGATCCGGCCGATTATGCCACGCTGCAAATGCTGGATTTATATGATTTTTTTCCAGGAGATACTGCCCATTTTACCACATTGATTTTGGCTGCTGAAACCCTGGAGGGACTTGATTACCAGGCTGAACTAGCCATGCAGCGACTGTTTGACCTTACCATCCTGGGTATCAATGATGATAATCAAATTCCGTCGTCTTTTGCTCTTCACCAAAATTATCCTAATCCATTTAATCCCACCACAACCATTCGCTTTGATTTACCGGAGGCAGCCCATGTTAAACTGGATATTTATAATATTCTTGGTCAGCAAGTAGCCACAGTGGTCAATAGACACATGCAGCCGGGATACCATGCTGTGCACTGGAACGGTATAAATGATACGGGTAATTCATTAGCATCGGGCTTGTATATTTATCAGATTACAACTGGGAATTTCCATGCAGTGAAAAAACTTGTCTTATTGAAATAAATCGATTTCAAAAGGTGGAGCATAAAAAAAGGTAGGCATTGGTTTGCCTTTTCTTTTATATGGAGAGTTCTTCACATTAAATTCTATTCAATTCATGATACAATTTATCTATGTCTGACCTCCTGACGGGACTTCTCCAGGAATCCATCAGCGGTATTGCTCTGGGCTGCATTTATGCTCTTATCGCGTTGGGTTTTACACTTATTTATAAAGCCACTGAAGTGGTGAATTTTGCCCAGGGTGAAATCATGATGGTCGGGGCGTACGTAAATTTCTTTTTTGTAACTCAATTTACCGGAATGGCTGGTGGATTGAATGGCTGGGTATTTCTGGCAGCACTTTTAAGTTCAATTCTTTTCGCAGTTTTATTCGGCATTATTTTGGATTATATCATCAACCGTCCATTAAAAGATGCACCAGTGTTTTCAATCATCATGGCAACCATCAGTTTGGCTATTATTCTTCGTTCCCTCACAGCTATGATCGCTGGCCCTATAAGCCTGGTTCCTGTTTCTCCCTTTGGTGACAGCACGATAAAAGCAGGAGGGATTGTTATATCTGTATTGGATCTATCCATCATTATTTGTGCCATCATACTTATGGGATTGTTCTTTTTCTTTTTCAATAAGACCCGCTGGGGCATTGCCATGAAGGCCACTTCGGCCGATTCTGAAGCAGCCCAGCTCATGGGTATTCCGGTAAAACAGGTATATCGCATGGTGTGGGTATTTGCAGCAATTGTCGGTGTAATCAGTGGTGTTTTGTTGGCGCCGCGCATGGCCCTGCTGGATACAACCATGAGCTTCCTGGGATTAAAAGCGTTTCCGGCTGCAATCCTGGGTGGTTTCGGCTCTATACCCGGAGCGGTTGTAGGCGGTATTATCCTGGGAATTATAGAAACAGTAAGCATGGGCACACTTTCATTCCATTTCGCATGGATAAAGGAGATTAATGATATTATCGTTTGGATTGTTTTAATTGCGGTACTGATGATACGACCTGACGGTTTATTTGGCATAGCAAAGGTGAAGAGGGTTTGATGAAAGGCCGTTATGTAGATGAAAACCTGAAGTGGATTCCCATTTTAATTATTGCAGTCTATCTTTTTCCATTTCTGCTTAAGAGCGCCACCTTTAGTTATAAATATTACCTGTATATCTTGAACATGGCTGGCATTTATATCATCCTCACTGTGGGTTTGGACCTATTGAGCGGTTTTACAGGCTTGATGTCTTTGGGCCATGCTGCATTTTTAGCCATTGGTGCTTATACATCTGCAATATTAGTCGACCAGGCAGGATTGCCTTTTGAGCTTTCGTTAATTATTACGCCCATTATTGTGGGATTGTTTGGTTTTGTGATTGGTTTTCCCGCATTGCGCATTGAAGGTATGTACCTGGGGCTGACTACAATGGGATTTGGGTTTATTGTTAAACGTCTCATTATAGCACTTCGCGAATGGACAGGAGGTTCAGGCGGATTGCAAGTGTCTAAAGCATCATTATTTGGCATAACCATAAAAAATGATTGGGATAATTATTTTATGATTTATACGTTTGTTATTCTGGCTATCATTATTGCCAGAAGAATAGTAAAATCCAAACTCGGCCGTGCATTTATGGCCATTCGCGATTCAGAACAAGCGGCGCAA
>PAWC01000019.1 GCA_002713385.1 Fidelibacterota bacterium | reverse complement strand
CTAGATGTTGCTCCGCAGCAGCGCAGGGTCCTCAGGTAGTGGACGTGATTAATTCACTTAATGCTTTTTTAGAGGCACCTTGTAAGAATGAAGCAATAATAAGAAAATAATATATTGACTTCTTCATAAGCATTTCCCTTGAATGAACTCCTAAATAATAGTGCGATTTTAGAGATTATTCTGGTNCTTTCTATGTTTTATTTAAGCATTAACATTTTGCCGTTAATTGTAGAATTTGGTGTAATTAGTCTGTAGAAATACACNCCTGAAGCATAACGGCTTCCGTTCCACTTAATGGCATAAGAGCCAGGTGTCTTGATCTCGTTTACTATAGTCTCCAGCTCCTTACCTGTGATATCATAAATAGAGATNTGAGTAAGACCCGAGATGCCAACTGTGTAGCTGAACTCTGTCATAGGATTAAAGGGATTCGGGTAGTTTCTAATCGTGCTCACTGTACTAGGNAACTGAGGAAGATCCAGTTCAGTATTTAATAGTGATTCATCAGTGATAAAAAGAATATCATCAAAGAGCCACTGCACGGCCTCCAAATCAGCCCCTCTCTCTACAACTAGTTTTATGCTGACTTCTGGGTCTCCTAAATTTCCATGTAAACCTGCAACGAAATTCTCACCAGTCATTTCAGCTCCGCTAAAAGAACCAAGTTCACCCCAGGTCTCTCCTCCATCTNTTGACCAAAGCATATAACCAATATTACCGTCATTAAAATTATATGCCGTAGGCATACGAATCCAGGCTGCATGGTCTTCCCCATCAAAATCAGACAAGTCTATAGTCAAATCAAATGTCATTTCATCCGTGGCTGGTCCTGAACCTGATGGTATATTCTCAAATATAAAAGGAGCCCAACCCGATGGACCACCAATCATAGTAATGTCAGCATATTCAAAAGGTGTCCAAGAAATATCCGAATAATTTTGCAGAGCATCATCTAGGAGATCCCAGTGCCCGATTGCCTGTCTGTGGCCGGTAATAAAGTATTTAGTCTCGGATAAAGTCTCATTCTCTCCCATCGACTGATCATTGGCTCTTACCCAGTAGAAAATGGTATCGCCTGCGGTATGTTCTACATGAGGTATATCAGCCTCGAAAGAATAGTATGTAATGCCAGCATTATTTTCTGCACCGCTCTGTGTCATAGAAATGGTCTGCTCACCGTTTATAGGGCATAGCCAATGAAGTGTCGCATCTACACCAAATCGATTATCCGAGATTCTTTCAATCGAAACATTTTGCGGACTTTCTAGAATGTTAAGATAGTGCCAATCATATAATTCACTGAGTCCACTCACCTCTGGCGCAATAAAATCCGGGCCAAATATTAAGGACAAATAGCCTGTAGGTCCTGGAGGATAGTGAAAATAACTACCCGATGAACTGTATATTTTTAACCAGTAGTCCATAATAGTCTCATCATTGATACCACTTATCTCTGGGATTATACCTGTGTAGAGACTTGTAGTACTATTATCCAGTAGTAGAGAATCAGCGACTGAGTTTACTCTGTAGTACAACCAGGCGTCACCCGTATATACATCATTGGCATCAGTGATCTCTANCTCAATATCAAAAGGCCCTCCAGACTCAGAATTGGTAGGAAATTGAATTTCATTAACCAAAATATCATCAACTANTTCGTGGGCCGAGGCTTCTTCAGCCTGCCAGACATACTTTGCTGGGTGTCCCCCGGCACTNNNACTAGTNTGTATCCAGGCAACAAATTTTAAATCACTTAGCAATGGATCCCAGACAGCATCAATATCTGGCTGGGCTTCTGAAGATGGCCAGTCAGGNTCCATAGAAAAACTGAACTGCATCAGCACATCATTTGTACCATCAAGAGATATTATCTCACTAACATTATCTCCTAAGAATTCGATAAGAGTATTGTGATGAACGGGCATCGCATTTGTTCCAGTAAAATAAACAGAGTCCATAACAGCCGCCACAAATAATCTAGTCGCATATGCTGTGAGATCTTCCTCACTTGAAATGCGAACATTAACAACNGCGTCAGGATCATAAAGGCCGCCAGTAAATTCTATTGTGATAGGAGTCTCCTCTTCTAAAGCTTCCTCTAGAGCAGTAGGTACTATTGTTATATCAGAAGAGACATCACCTCCACCTACAAATCCGTGCGGCGCATAGTTATTCATATAATAACTATTACGAGTATCATTATCAGTNTCATTGTACCACCAAAACGGATCCGTGCCCGGAGCTGGCCACCATACATGATAGCGGACTTGCACAACGTTATGCGCAACACTATCTCCAAGATAGTTATCAGAATCAGGAGTAGTATACATGTCTAACATTAACTCATAGGATAAGCATGGTCCGCATGTAGTAGAAGTAACAAGTTCGTAGAAAGCTTTTCTCTGAGCTCCAATCAATAANGATGTAAAAACTAATAATAATATCGATTTTTTCATTAAACTCTCCTCATTTTTCTAATTATGGTAAATTAAATTAATTTAAAAAATTTTAAGTATTACTAAAAAATGACACTCAAGCCTAATTTAAAACCATCATCAAAAGGTTCAATGATTCGACAAACCCCATTGGCACAGATAAGACCACCTTTGAGTGATCCATACATCATTGATAATCGGGTTGAGGTGTTTACATTATAAATCACTTCTAGATTGGCCCAATTCTTGGACTGATTTAAATCTAATAACTCTTCTAGTGTATTCAGATAGCCTTCTTCATCGACACCAGGTTCAGAGGCATTTGTCTGATCTATCGTCAGCGTGGCCGACCAATAGGGTGACTTACCGACGCTGATACTTATATAGCGATTTGTCTCAAAGTCTAGATACTCATCATTATCTGCAAAGCCATTATCATTTTGATCATCATAGAGGCTACTGTAGAATGTATCAATNACAGTAACGCCATTTAAGGTCTNCAATTCAGAAGTACCTTTTTTNANAAATTGAGTTTCGATTTTTAATCCAATACTATATCCATTGGAAAATAAATAACTGAAATCAAGTGGGAAGGTCTGTCCATATGTCTCTAAATGTCTCGTATCTCTTGAGCTGTCTGTATTTACATTATTACTTAAATCTGTAACATCGTAGCTATCTCCGGCCCCTACTTTTAAATGCATAGTACCATCCATAAGATAGAAAGTCAGTTCACCATATGTCTCTCTAAATGGAAAAGCAGATACATCAGATAATGGTAGAATAGTACCTCCGGAGTTTAGAACAGATTCGTCACCCGCGTACCAAGTGAAGGTTTCAGGATCTAATAGCCACGTTGAAGATTTACTAGAAGTTGAGTGCAATCCGTAAAAGTCTATCCAGTCCGTTAACATGCTCATTACTTCAATCTTATAGCCAACCTCATTATTAAAATCCGTCTGGTGTGATATCCTATTCATTAGTACATTTTGATTCACATTCAATGCCGTAGGAGGATTCTGGTAAGGCTGAAATAAACCGTAATTCGATACGATATTCCACCTACTAAATGGATCTAAAGCACCAAATTGATAGTTGATATATTCCATATTAATAGAAAATAGATCCAGGTAAACATTCAGATTACCATAGAAAGCTCGTCCATCCTTATGATCTTTATAATGGCCACTTGACTCATCATAATAATTTTCCTGATTAAATTCAAAAGAACTATTTTTTACATACTCAATGTATAAGTCATAAAGTGCACCACTTTTAGAATAGCGACCACTAATTAATTGGTTTTTGATGTTCAGTGTATCATTGAATGTTGGGTGATCTTCCTTAGACTGCAAAAATGAAGTGCCTATCTTGTGACTACCAAATGAATACAGTAGATCAAGCCCATATAAACTATGATCAGTGGTATAATTATGCTTCCGATTATTAAAGCCAGAGGCATAGATAGTGGTCTGCTCAATACTTGACTTCCCACTAATAAACTGCATTGTAAATGAGTTTCTACTGTAAGAAAAATTTAATCCTCTTATGCCTGTATCCCTATCTAATGCCTGATCATCAACGGAATTCAGTACGAGACCCCTGCCCCAAATCTCAAAAAGATCACCAAATTTTAGAGATAAATAATCAGTCTTATATTCAATTTGCAGCTTACGCATTTTATTAAGAGACCTACCCATCTCAGGTGGATCACTAAATTCAAACTGCAACCAATTATAAAAATTGCCGTACTCTAGATTATAATTAATAAGCGTTTCATTATAATAGAAACCAGATTTGTTTTCACCTATACGTGTCTTAATGCTGCCTGATGATGAAATCTGTGCATTCAAAAATGAAAAAATAATAAAAAGAAATATTTTTTTCATTCAGAAATCTTACCGTCTAGATTAAGAGATTGACGGATTTGCTCTTCTATATCAACCTCATCACCAAGGATATATCCCTGGTGATACCATAGTACTTCGCGCTTCTGATTAATAATTAGTGTCGTTGGCATTAAGACAGCATTCATTTTTTTCATTATCTCCGAATTAGGATCTAAACCTACTAGAAATTTATATTTCTTACTTTTTATATAGCTTTTCACTTTGGACATACTTTTTGTTGCATCGGTACTAACACAGATAACTTTAAATCCATTATCCTTATATTTTATATGATATTTATTTAAGTGAATCATTTCTTTTTTACAGGGCGCGCACCATGTTGCCCAGAAATTGACCAAAACAGGACCTTCCTTCAATAATTCATCTAAAGAAGTTTGTCCGCCATCCATCAATTTGATGGACAAATTTGGTAATGCAGTACCCGATAATGGATCTGCATAGAGCATAGCCCCGCACATGAGACTTAATAAAATAAGTTTCTTAATCATTTTTCTACTTAACTGAACTAGTGTCTAACTACACAAGGAGATTTATTAATTAAACGAATAATAATATACGTTTACTTAAAGGATAGAATGCAAGTATGGTGCAAGCTCTGTTTCTGGAACGAATTTCAGACTCACTCTGCGAATACTATCAGCAGTTGTTATAGGTAAGCTAAACGTATATGTTACCGGTATTTTCACCGATTCCATGGCCACCTGCAGCGCCCATCCCCCAATCGTAAACTCAATAAGAGGTGAAAACTTATGATCTGTGACATAATGGACATTTCTTGATTCAAGCTGATGAATGGCTGCTTCTGGCGTATCTACAATCAGCACTGCAGGTGCATTTAAATCATCTAAAAATGAAATAACAGGTATTGCCCTGTATTTGCCAAAACGGATTTTTTCGTGCAATGCATCAGAAAAATTGAACTTTTCCTTATTGAAATCAAATATCATCAGGGAGCCGTCTTGAATTAATCCTGTATAAGGTAAAGATTTGAGCATGTCAGCGATAACGTGTTCTTTTAGAGAATATTCTATTTTGATGCTGACATTCATTTTTTTTGCATTATCTTTATCATACTCAAACTTCGGAATCTTTATAACAATATTGTATGGATTGGCCATTAAATCATCTAGAACATTCATGAGCATCATTGTATTAGCATCATTTTCTGAATTATAGCTGGGTTGAGCACTGCTGCCCAATTCCAAAACCCATTCTTCACCTTTCTTTAAAGTTTCATCCTTGGAGTCATCACCTCTGGCTCCAATAACTAAATCCATACTTTTTTCCAATTCATCAATAGCTTTATCTATATTTCTACTGACATCTTTTGAATCTGCAAATATGGTAGATTTTTTAGAGTCCGGTTTATCGATAGTGAATTCAGGATAAATTGATTTTTTCTTTTTATCTATGGGAATAAATGCTGTCAACATGAATTCGACAGTCGTTGTCAATTTCATATTTAAATCAGAAACTTCATTATAATTCCCGGTTATTTTGCGGCGATCCACTTCTTCCCATGTAGCAATATCGATTAATTGTAAGCTAACTTCTACATTATCTAGTTTACGCTCATATTTTCCGAGTAAAAGAAAATTTCTGGATCCCCGGGGTTGATGCAACAGGAGCGAACGATTGTTCATAATCGCTTCCAGATCATCCTGTCCATTTAAACGCAATTTTGATACATCTACCAGCTTGATATTGAGCATATTAACAAAGCCCTGCCCGAGCCAATCGATGGATGATTCTTGGGTTATATTATCAAAGTTGATAATATATAAATAAACGGATGGTCCCGCATGGAGTACAGAGAAGAGAAAAATAACCGAAATGATAGTTTGAATGGGCTTCCGCATAAGTAGCCAAATTAGGTGGATTTTTTCCCTTTTGCCAATGCTAATTCTTCTGACCATGCTGTTGTTTTTCCAACTTTGCTCTCGTATTTCTCAAAGGTACAGTCCGGTTAAATACCGGAGTTTCAGTCGTTGAATCGGTGTCCTTACAAAAATAACCCAAGCGTTCAAACTGGATTTGTTCACCAATTTCAGCTTCAAGTAAGGATGGTTCAATTTTACAATGACTTATTACTGTCAAAGAATTAGGATTGAATACATCCAAGAAGTTATCTACTGCAGCTGGGTCAGGTACGGAAAACAATCTGTCATATAAACGGACTTCAGTATCCAAGGCATCTTTTGCAAATACCCAATGAATTGTTGCTTTTACTTTCCTACCATCCGGAGCTGAACCGCCTTTCGTTTCGGGATCATATGTACAATGCAGTTCAATAATATTGCCCTGGTCATCCTTGATGACTTTATTGCAGGTAATAAAATAAGCATAACGTAAACGCACTTCCCTGCCCGGTGCCATACGGAAAAACTTTTTGGGTGGATCCTCCATGAAATCATCACTCTCAATATATAATTCACGTCCAAAGGGTACTTTTCTACTGCCAGCAGAATCATCTTCAGGGTTATTGATCGCTTCTAGTTCTTCTGATTCATTTTCCGGATAATTATTTATAATTACTTTTAATGGATTTAATACCGCCATTCTGCGCTGAGCTCGTTTATTCAAGTCATCACGTAGAATGGCTTCCAGTTTCTCAATCTCCATCACATTTTCGCGTTTGGCAATTCCCACTTCATCCATGAAATCACGAATTGATTGTGGTGTAAACCCTCTTCTGCGCATACCTGATAATGTGGGCATCCTGGGATCATCCCAATCACTTACATGGCCGCCATCTACTAATTGTTTCAGCTTCCGTTTAGACATGATAGTATAACTCAAATTCAGCCTGGCGAACTCGATTTGCTGTGGATGATAAACACCTAATTTATCCAAATACCAATCATAAAGCAGTCGATGGTCTTCAAATTCAATGGAACATAAGGAATGTGTTACTCCTTCGATGGAATCTTCTAGTCCATGTGCCCAATCATACATGGGATAAACACACCAATTATCACCCGTATTATGATGAGTTGCGTGAAGAATACGATAGATCACCGGATCACGCATATTCAAGTTAGGATGCGCCATATCTATTTTTGCACGCAGTGTTCGACTGCCATTTGGAAATTCACCACTTCTCATGCGTTTAAACAGATCTAAATTTTCCTCTATTGTTCGTTCTCGATAAGAACTCTCTTTTCCATGTTCTGTCAAAGTTCCTCTAGTTTTTCTAATCTCATCAGCTGTCAGGTCACAAATAAAAGCATCACCTTGTTTAATCAATTGCACCGCTAAATCATACATTTGCAGAAAATAATCTGATGCAAAACATAAATTATCCCATTCAAAACCTAACCAGTGTACATCTTCCTTAATAGCGTCTACAAATTCCTCTTCTTCTGCAATAGGATTCGTATCATCAAAACGCAGATTGCATTTACCATCATATTCGTGAGCTATACCAAAGTCAAGACAAATGGCTTTGGCGTGACCGATGTGTAGATGTCCATTTGGTTCCGGCGGAAAACGTGTGTGCACACGATTGTCAAATTTTCCCGTAGCATTATCTTCATCGATAATACGCTGAATAAAATGGCGGTGCTTTTTTACATTCATTATTTAAGAGGGAATATTTCTAATGCTTTGTTTAATCTGCGGATGCACACATCCTTACCCAGCAATGCCATCATGGCAAATAATGATGGACCGCTCGGAAAACCGCTCAATGCCAGACGTGTTGGATGTATTAATTTCCCAGCGGATATATCATTTTCCTCAGCTGTTTTTCTCAATGATGCTTCTACTTCTTCTGCATCCCACTGCTCAACTGCTTCTAAACAATTTTTATAATAAATGATAAACTCGTTAGTAGATTCATCTTTCCAGTTCTTATGCGCTGATTTCTCATCATACGATTCTGGACCGTTGAAATAATATGCCGATTGCTCAATAAAATCCAGTAATGATTTTGAGCGTTGTTTTAATTGCTCCAGCACCGCATATAAATAATGTATTTCAAAACCTTTACCCCATGATTCATCAATTTCATGGATACCTTCCAGAATCTTGGCTGTTCCCAGCCTCATCATATGCTGGCCACTGATCCAGGAAAGTTTTTGTTCATCATACACGGCACCCTTTTTGTGAATTTGGCCCATATCAAATAAAGCGATTATTTCATCCAATATAAATATTTCCTGTTCCGATCCTGAATTCCATCCGAGCAGAGCCAGGTAATTCAACAAAGCGTCTGGCAAATAGCCATCATCTTTGAATTGCTGCACACCGGACGCACCATGACGTTTGCTCAAGCTTTTCTTATCCGGGCCTAAAATCATGGGTAAATGAGCAAAGCGTGGGAGTGTATACCCCAAAACATTGTAGATCAAAATCTGCTTGGGAGTATTACTGATATGATCCTCACCTCTGATTACATGCGTTATATCCATATCATGGTCATCAACAACTGCAGTAAGATTATATGTGGGATGTCCATCTGAACGGGCGATGATAAAATCATCAATTTCTTCATGATTAACCTGTACAGGCCCGTAAATTAAATCATCAAAAGCTGTTTCACCTTCGGGGATATGAAGACGAACAACAAAACCTTCGCCAGAATTCATATGCTGTTGAACATCATCTTCAGACAAATTACGGCACGTCCCCGGATATTGATACGAGCCTCCAGCACGAGCCGCTTCCAAAATAATTTTTGAACAAAAACAGCGATAGGCTGAATTATTAGCAAGTAATGTTTGCACAACAGATTGATATTTTTCAAGTCGTGTAGATTGAAATAAGGGCTCACCATCCCACTCCAATCCCAACCATTCCAGGGATGAACATATTTGTTCAACATGTTCTTGTTTGGAGCGTTCTTTATCCGTGTCTTCAATGCGTAGATAAAATTTTCCATTATGATGTTTTGCGAATAAGTAATTGAATAGTGCAGTGCGGGCGCTGCCTAAATGCAATTGCCCTGTTGGGCTGGGAGCAAAGCGGACATTTGGTATTTTTAGGTCAGACATATATTGAAAAGCTAATCAATTCTAACATTGTAAAGAATAGATTAGCTTCATATTTTTATTACACTACTTTTTTTTGCCTGCACATTGTTATGCAGTGTAAGAGTGCGGAGGCGAGAGGATTCGAACCTCTGAAGGGCATAAACCCTTGCTGGTTTTCAAGACCAGTGCATTCAACCGCTCTGCCACGCCTCCTGATATGTCTTTTAAATCCTGCGGAGAGGGTGGGATTCGAACCCACGAAACGTTGCCGTTTACACGCTTTCCAAGCGTGCTCCTTCAGCCACTCGGACACCTCTCCAATAAATCAATTACTTTTTAAAAAATACGCGGTTAACCAACTTTAATACACATAGGAGGATTATCCAGATTGCTTCTTTTTATCTTCATTTGATAATTCTTTACTATGTTCTTCTAAAGATTCTTCTTCAGTGGCGTCAACTGGAACTTTTTCCTCTTTGGGAGCTTCTTCAATGCTCACCTCTTCATCAGGATCAAGAATTGCTGCTTTTTCTTCTTCCGCGGTTTCTTTGGCTTCCAATGCAGGAGGTATTTCTTCTTCCTCTGCTTCCGCTTTTGCTGGAGCTCCTTCTGATGGCAACTCTGCTACCTGTTCTTCTGAAGGAGTTTCTTCAACAGATGCTTCTTCTTTGTCTTCAGTCAATTCTACAGTTTCTTCTACTTCATCAGCTACAACAGCAACCTCCGTTTCGACTTGCTCATCTTGAGCTTCAATAGTTTCTTCTACAGCTGTTTTCATATTTGAAAGATCCAAATCAAGTGCAAAAGATTCTTCTTCTAACCTTTTTATAGCACCATCCAGGTTTTCACCGCTTTTTAGGGCAATCATTTTTTCATTAAAACGCCAGTGTCCTGTTTTTTCTGATTTAATACTCTTTACATATTTCACAAAGGTCTGATTTATTTTTTTCTTTCCTTTGGATTTGTCTGCAAATGATGTTCCTTTTGCCATAGTAATAATATCCTTTTAAATCTTGTTCAAAATAAGCCGGCAAATTTACCGTACATGAAACACTTGTCCAATCTCAATGTATAGATTAACGATATTCATACAACATTATTTCTCCATCAGTCCAATTTTTGGGTTTCTTTTTATCCCCTGTGACCACACGTAAATGATTTTCATCCTGAAATTCAAATATACTAATCCTGCTTTGTCCAGGTTTATCCATCGAATAACTTAGTGTCCACGGTTTTGAAGAAAAATCAATTTCATAGCGTCCATGTTCTTGATTACTGATTTTTGAACCCATTTGCATACCTTGTGCAAATGTACCAGTAGTACCATCACTCCCAGGGTCTCCTTCAAATGTCCAAACAACTGACATAATGGCTCCTTGGAAAAACCAATTACCGTCTAAAGACCTAATATGTGCTATATCGTTGATTGTTGAAGGTAAACTTTCGTTTCCAGCTGCATCAATCCCTTTCATTGTTAATGAATAAACTGATCCCAAATTTAGTTTTGATTGATTAGTTAATTTAGTATTGTTATGATCACCAACTGAATTTTCCTCTGTATTTAATGTGATATTATGAGGTGACAATGGATCAGGTTTGCCACTGACCCGCATCCAAGTAGCTGTGCCTGATGCTATATCTTCGCTTAAAGAATAACTAATGTTTGAACCTATATACACTCCTCCACCTTTAGGTGTATTGATCGAAAAAGATGGTTTTGTTATATCATAGTGAATACCATTCTGTATGTCTGAATCAGCACTATTTCCTGCAACATCTGCACCTATTAATTTGAGAGAATATGTAGATCCATCCTGAAGATTAACTGGTATAAATAAAGGATCATCAACCAACACTAAAGTATTTAACTGATCAGCTGATAAAGGATGTTTACCAATTTGACCATTTTCATCAGTGAAAATTAATTGACCATTATAAATTGGTTCAGAAATTGTAAAACTAAAATTGAGATGATTAATCGATGCACCATCTATAGGTGAATCCATTGTGATCCGCGGTGGTGTCGTGTCATAAAAAAATACCCGTTCGCTAACTCCAACGGTGGAATTACCCGCTAAATCGATACCCCTTAATTCAACTTTATATTGTGCTCCGCTAACCAAAGGTAGATCATCCAATGAACTATTAGAGTGCGTTCCAGATTTTAATAAATCTCCAGATAAATTAATTGTATGTGTTGTTGGGTCAATTGACCCTAGTTGTCTTTTCCAAACAATATATCCAGATTGCAAATCTTCTTCAAGGTTATAGTCAAGATTATCATGGTTTTTATAAGAGTTGTTTTCAGGTGTTATCAATTGCGCTATAGGAGCGGAAATATCAAAGGAAATATTTTCAGCTATGACTGTTGAATTATTATTACCTGCAAGATCTGTACCTTCAATTGATATTTCATATATAGTTCCATCGTTAAGATCCATTTGATTCTTTAACTTTGAAGGAGCTTCCATTAAAGTTTCTAATTCAATGTCAACCAATTCAACAGTTCTAGGACTTAATGGATCAACTGCACCACCAATTGCATTCCACAACACCCTGCCAGATTGCAATGGCTCATTGAAACTAAATTGAATTTTAATATTATTAATAAATGAACCTGATGTTGGACTCACAGCTGAAAAAATAGGAGGTGAATCATCGTATTCTACATTATAAACTTTAACTTCATTATAATTTCCTGCCATATCTGTACCTGATAAGATTATATAATAGTTCATACCGCTAGTCAATGTCGGAGCATTGGCAAGGATTATCTGATCATATTGTTCGGGAGCATAGTAGCGATCAGGTAAATTAACTATACTTGCTATTTTATTATCATCAATCCACGTTACTTTTAAATCTTGAAGTTTTTCACCAATAATAAATGATAATAATGTATGATTTACCCTAGAACCAAATGCTGGAGAAGTAATTTTCAATATGGGTGGTTCAATATCATAAACCAATTTATCAACTTCTTTTGCTGATGAATTATTACCTGCCCTATCTTTTCCTGATACTTCTATGGTATACTCTGTGCCACTGACTAAAGATACATGATTTAACACATTTACATCGTGAACACCTGGTTTTAATTGAATATCGGTTAACGGTATTGAATGAGAACTATTTGGATTATTACTTGCAATAATATCAATTCGACCATCAATTAACGTTTCATCAACTGTATATTGAACAATCATATCGCGAAGAAATGAACCAGCAATTGGTAAAATAGTTTCAATAACTGGTGCAGTAATATCATATAGAATACTGTCTACTGCTACTGGTGATGAAACATTTCCAGCAGGATCACGTGCATTAAATATTATTGAGTATTCACTGCCATCCTGTAGAATAACATCATTGGCGAGGCTGACTCCATCAAAACGGCCTTGGTCATTAAAAGGTGGTAGAATTAATATGTCATGTGGACTATTAGTATCTGTTTTACCACCAGTTTGTTTAAATGTTAAAATTCCTTCAGCTAATTTTTCATTCATCTCGAAACTAACGATTGGTTCATTAAATGCTGATCCTACGATAGGTTCGTAAAGATTCAAAACCGGGGGTAAAACATCATATAAGACATTGTGTATTGTTGCTACTTCAGATTCATTACCCGCTTTATCAAAACCCTGAATGTATACTTTATAACGCGCACCATCAGACAGTATATCCATAAGATTTAAATCTATGTCTATTTGAGCGCCTTGTCTTAATTGTGAACCATATAGTTCTACAATATGGGGCGAAATAGTGTCAGTAGTCCCACTGGTCCATTCAAACGTAATTAATCCTTTTGATAAATTATCAGAGAGCAGATAACTGACATTTGTTGTTTTTATTTGTTCTGCATCCACAGGTTTACTTAATGATACAACCGGTGGTTCGATATCGTACAAAACATTGGTGACTTTTGTAGAACGTACTTCATTTCCTGCGAAATCCTGACCAGTAAATTCAAATGTATATATAGATCCATTTTGCAAAATGGGACCATTGGCAAATATTAAATTTTTATATTCACCTCCTTTCATTTCTTGATTAAGTAGCGTTATTTTGTGCGGAGATCGAGTATCTAAAACTCCACCTGTTTGTTCAACTACTAGAAATCCATCAGTAATATCTTCACTTATATCTATGTACATAGTTGAATAATTAATGGCTTCATCAGACGCAGGTGCAATTATATCAATTTTTGGATGTGTGGTGTCATATTTAACATTTTTAATACTATATGGTAAAGACAGATTGCCAGCAACATCACTGCCTGTTAATTCAAAATCAAAAGTAGCGCCATCATTCAGTGTGAGGAATTCATCAGGAATGAAACGTGTATATTCGCCTTCCAGTCGCTGTGTTTCTGTCAATTCGATAACAATTTCTTTTATCTTATCAATACTAACCTTTATCTGACCTGCAACCATGTCTTCGCCTATTAAATAATCCAATGCCAAGGAGTTTGTATATGTATTATTCTCAGGTACTTTTAGAGTAACTACAGGTGGTTCATCATCATAGGCAATATTTTCGATTATTGTTTTAACAGAAACATTTCCTGCAAAATCCTCCCCTATTAATTCAATGTCATACACTGCGCCGTTCATCAGTGTTAACATTGCCTTCGGCAAAACGCCGCCGCGTTCTCCTTCCTTTAGTCGACTGCCGGTCAGATTAACGACGTGAGGACTTTTTTCATCTTCAACACCGGCTGTCCGGGTAAAAATGATAGTACCTTTTGCTAAATCTTCATCTATTGTAAACCCAAGATCTATAGCATTAACAATCGAACCTGGTTTTGGTGATAGGTTTGTAAACACAGGTGGAGAAGAATCATAAATATATGAAGTAATCGGAACAGCATTATTTTCATTTCCAGCAAGGTCGGCACCCTCCATATTGATCATGTATGATTCACCATCAATCAATTCTGGTACTTTATTTAATGTGATATTAGTATGATCTCCAGCTGTCAATTCTTCTGAAATTAGAATTATTTCGTTAACTGCTGTTTCATCAAGATCGTTAACATTTTTCCAGATCATTTTACCAGAAAACAAATCTTCACTTAAATTATAACTGACCCGATCATGATTTACGATAGATCCAGACATTGGAAAAATAATAACCAATTCAGGTTTAGTAATATCAAATCGAACATTTTCAACGGGTAATGACTTTCCTGTATTACCAGCTCTATCAACACCTTGTATATAGATGGAATAGGGAATTTTCTCTTCTAAATTCAACGCATAATTCAATTCATGCTCATCTTGTAATAAATGCTCTTCTAATATATTTTCTATGACCAATGAGCCAGAGATAGGCTCCAGAATTAATTGTCCTTCTAACAAAGGTTCATTTACTGTAAAATGTACCGTTGTTTCATTGATGAAGGTTTCCGCAAGCGGACTTTCTACAGAAAGTAGTGGTGGTGTAATATCATAATTTATATTTTTGATAGTCGCAGTATCCGATACATTTCCGGCAAAATCTGTACCAAAAAATTTAATAGTATATTTGTTTCCATCAATCCAGCTTGGCTGCGCTAATAATGAACGCAAAGGATGTTCACCTCGATTCAACTCTCGATCTTGTAAATTAACTATCTGTTCTTGCTTATCAGTTTTGAACGTAACTGTTCCGCTTGCAATGTCTTCATTTAATGTAAAACCAACATGAGTTTCATTTATAAACGAATCATCGACAGGTAATAAAGTTGAAAAAACCGGTTGTGTACGGTCTACTTTGTAATTCATAATCTCTACAATCTGCGCTTTATTTCCTGCTAGATCTTCAGCAGTATAACTGATTGTATAATTTCCACCATCTTCTAATTGTGGTTCATAATAATCATTTAAATTATATACACCCATTTGCAAGATTTGACTATTTAAGTTCCAAGTTGTTGATAATTCAGTGCCATTTTCCCTTCTACCGTCCCATGAAAGCGATCCATTCGCAAGCGCCTCTGAATGAGAAAATGTCAGTTCTGATCCTTGGGTATAATGATTGTTGCCGGGTGCAACAATCTGTAACACTGGTAATGTAATATCGTATAACACTCCAGCAATAACCATCTTATCGCTTTCATTACCGGCAAAGTCTTTAGCTTGCATTGAAATATCATAAATCGCTCCATCCTTTAATTTAGGTGCGTTAGTAAGTGAATAATTTTTATTGATACCTTTATTCAATTCAGTATCAACTAAATCAACATAGTGTGGTGCACTTGGATCACTATTTCCACCAATTTGTGTCCATATAATAGTACTGCTTTTTAAATTCTCACTTTTAGTAAATGAAACAAGATTATTATTGACAAATAATGATGAATCGGGTGTCTCGATTGTAAGCGATGGTGGTATCGCATCATATGTAACCTCTGATGTACTACCTACTATTGCATTATTTCCTGCTCTATCTTTGCCAGAGATAGAAATCGTATATATTGTGCCTTCCGTCAAAACTGGTCCATCATCTTGGAAAATTTTTTCATGTAATCCTTTTTGACGTAGATCAAGGTTCATAGCTATTATATGTGGTGATAATGGATCGAATGTCCCTCCAGATCGAATAAATGAGATATTACCTTGATGGAGTGCTTCACTCAAATTATATGTAATTGCTGGTGTGGGTACATACGTACTTGGTTGCGGATCTGAAAGAGTGATTGTGGGAGCAGTAAAATCGTATCGAATCTTTTCAATTTTTGCTACATTGGATTTATTTTCAGCTCGATCTTTACCAAATATCGAGATTGTGTAAATTGCTCCATCTATTAAATTTGGCGAATTCAGTATTCGTGTATTTGTATGTGTTCCTTCATCTAGCTCGCTATCAAGCAAAAACTGCTGATGAGTACCTTTTGGATCATTATTTCCTCCCGTTCTTTCCCATGTTATTGAAGCTTCTTTTAACAATTCACTTAAATAATAATTAATAAATAAGTGATTAACATCTGTACTGTCAGGAAGATATAATAATGCTAATTCAGGTGGGGTAAAATCATATTGCATTCCAAATATACTAATTGGAACAGTATAATTATTAGCTCGATCTTTTCCAATGAATGATAATTTATAAATTGTTCCTTCTACCACTTTAGGTGTGGAGACCAATTGAATATCAGAATGGACTCCACTTGTTTTTTCAATATTTGTTAATGTGATCTCATGAGTAGATAATGAATCTTCTTTGCCACCTGTTCTTTCTAAAATGAATTTTCCTTCTTCTAATGTTTCAGACAGATTGTATGTAAAATTCTTAGTGGGTAAAAAGGACATGGATGTTGGATAATTCACTGTCAAAACCGGCGTTGTAAAATCATATAGAATATTTTCAACTATGTACGTTTCTGCAAGATTTCCAGCACGATCTGTAGCATCGAACTCCATTCGATAAATTCCACCATCAACAAGTGTGGGGTTCATCGTCATCAATAAAGTATCATGCCCGACTCCTTCTTTCTCCTCATTCATAAATTGGACAATATGAGGAGCGACAGCATCTTTTACCCCTCCTGTCCAGTTCCACGTTATACTTCCTTTTTCTATTTTTTCTGAAAGAGTATACGAAACATGCTGGTAGTTCAGGGCTGAACCGGAAATTGGAAGAATATGTGAAAATTCAGGTGGAACTGCATCAAAAAGTATGTTTTCATTTGGAAGTGATATACCTTCATTTCCAGCATAATCTTGCCCTACGAACAGCAATGTATAAAGTGAACCATCGGTGAGTTCTAACTGGTTGGCCAATTGCACCCGGATATGATCGCCACGAAGTAATTCCTCCCTGATCAATGGAATAATATGCGGAGCTGATGAATCCATGGTGCCCTCTGTCTGCTCCCAGCGGAATTCACCAGCTCGCAACGGTTCATTAATTCTGTATGTTACTTTAGTCATATTTATATCCATACCTGCTGCCGGGTAAATTGTAGTCAATAGCGGCGGAGTAATGTCATATGTCACAGAATCCACTGTGAATACATCCGAGATGTTTCCGGTGCGGTCAATAGCAGATAAATCAAATCTATACATGGTACCATCATTGAGTAAAAATTCTTCTGCAAGATCCTTCTCAACAAACATTTCATTATACAATGATGAATCTGTTTCAAATAAGTAAGGAGCATTTATATCAGGTTTACCTGCAATAGCTTTTATTAAAATTTTCCATGACTTTAATGGTTCATTTTGATCAAAAGTAACAGTTGTAAAATTTCTGAATTCTGCATGGTTTGGCGATGTCAGCTCAACGACAGGAGGACTGTTATCAAACATGACAGAATCAACAATCACCGGTAATGAAATATTACCTGCATGGTCTGTTCCAACAATTTGAACACGGTAATAAACACTATCCTGAAGATTAATTTGATTGGCTGGTTTAAATGAACCAGAGCCAAACATTAACAAATCAGTTGAATTAAAATCTACAGTTATGATTGCTGAAGTATCATGTATTGCTATCCATTCAAGACGGGTAGCACTGAGCAGTTCAGACTGATCAAATGATATTTCTGCTTCATTGATAAAAGGTTTAACAGATAAATCCATAATTGGTGGTGAAATATCAAACGTAACACCTAATATTTTGCGTTCTGTGGCATCATTACCACTTTTGCCCTTACCCTTAAATACAAGATCGTACATGGTGCTATCTAATAAAACAGAATCAAGGCCCATATGGGTTTCATATTTTCCTATATCCAGAAATTTATTTGATAAAACATATTCAATTGAATCAACATAAACACCAGCATTGTCTACCTTATATAAAACCACTTTTCCCCATTTCAAAACACTCTCATTCTTAAAAGACAGATTGGTATTATTTATAAAGACAGAATCTTCCAAGTCTGTGAACCAGAAGATTGATTCGGTACCATCAGGATTTATGCGAAGATCCTGTACTATTACCCCATTCGAATCATATTCCATAATACGTTTGTGTTCTGTAAAAGGATTATAGAAGTGATCCCACGAGCGTATTGTTTTTCCGGACGGATACTGCATCCACTCCTCTTTTAATAAACGGTCCAAAGAATCATATTCAAAACTGGCATTGCCATATTGAAATGCATTTACATCGTAGAAAGCATGATTGGTGAGCTGGGATAAATCATTATAATCCAAAATAGAAAAACGATCCGTCCAGTTCTTGACTGTGTCAAGTCCATACACATATTCAATATATTCGACTGCTTTTGCATCAGGACCAAAATGCACTCGTTGAGCAAGAGATTTTTCAGATATGTATTTATCTTTGATCTTTAATGTGTTTGTTGAATCATATTCATATAATTCAGTCTGAATTACTTCCCCCTTTCTATCTACAAACTGTTTTTTGATAAGATCATTATTATCATTATAACTTGCAATAATATGTGCTTTGAATCGTGTTTCTGATTCAGGAACTGGCTGGTTGCTGATAAAGTCCAGTTCCGTTAAATAGTAGCGGGTAGTTAGGGTTGAAGCAGAAACAATGAGTGTAATAAGTAATACAGAGAAGACAGAGAGGGCACGCTTCATAGCCCCTAAATTTAGTTTAACTGTCTCCCAGAGGAAATGGTGAGATTAATCTATTTCATTTTCAATATGGGATGATTTTTGATTGCGTCCCTTGGCTTCAGCTAACTTGCGCATATCAACTACCGAATCAGTTTCATCCACGATTTCTACACCCAACAATGTTTCGATGGCATCTTCCAGAGTAATAATACCCTCGAATTGACCAAATTCATCTTTTACGATAAATAAATGTTCACGGCGTCTGACAAATTCATCTAGAATATGACCAACGGATTCTTTATCATTGACCATGTGAACCGGTTCAGATAATTCTTCCATGGTAATGTCAAATTGGTCCTCGGCTTTACTCTTAAGTAAATTATCCCGTCGAACTAATCCCGTGATATCATCCAAGTCAGTATTGTAAACGGGGATTCTGGAAAAAATGATATTTTCATACTCATCCAATGCCCGGCGAACCGTCAAATCTTTTTGCAGAGCATAGACTACAGAACGCGGTGTCAAGACTTCCTCGGCAGTAATATTATCCAGGCGCAAAAGATTCTCAATAATGGTACTTTCATCTTCTTCAATAGTGCCTTCATCCTCACCTATTTCCGCCATGATAATCACGTCTTCCTTGGTTACCAAATCCTGTTTTTCACTGGGCTTCAGCCAGTTGGATAACAGTTCCAGCAGCACAACAAAAGGATACATCAATACCATCATGCCGCGTATTATATAACCTGAAGATACTGCTAATCTTTTCCAATAATGGGCGCCAATGGTTTTTGGAATAATCTCTGAAAATATAAGAATGGAAAGAGTGAGAATTCCGGACATAATGGCCACCCACTTACTGCCCAGTAAATCATATGTCACAGCACCTACACCGGCGGCTCCTACGGTATTGGCAATGGTATTCAGAGATAGAATTGCCGCCAGAGGACGGTTAATATTTTCTTTCAGCTTTTTCAGCAGTCTCCCAGAAGTTGGCTGATCTTTGATGAGAACACCGATAAAAGTACGACTCATGGAAAGCAAAACGGATTCCAGCAGTGAACATATAAATGAAACACCCAAGGCCAGGAAAAAATACAGAAATATTGTTGTCATGTAAAAAGAATTTAGGCTGTGGTGGATTTAGACTGCAATGCCATTCGACGAAAATATGGCAGCCAGGGTAAATAAATAATTCCCATCATGATCATACCGGCGATTTGTATACCAATGAGATAAAAGGGCCATTCGCCTATAAGAAATGGACTGTTAACCAATGGTTTTGTACATAAATACCAATAATTTCCGTTCACCAGTTGATTGACAATTGTCATGATGAAGCAAAAACCGTTCGTAATAAAAATCGCATTCAATAATGAACTTTTGCGCAGGCGCATTCCCTCGACCACCATCATCCAGATGACATTCAAAATGATCATGGAATGTGAAAAAAAATATACAAAAATACCCAGCGGATTCCAGATACCACTTAATTCTGGAGTTAGTATGGCTTGTGTCGCACCTGCAATTCCCCAGAAATAAGCTAATTCAAATGCAGATTGTTTTTTGCTGAACAATGCCCATGATGTCAAAAAAAGAGAAAAACCGCACATGTGGAGTGCTAAATCATCTGATAATCTCCATAAACCTTGCAGCATCAAGGATGTATCATTGATAATCTCTTGACCAATTGTTAATAGAATCAATATAAAGACTGTAATTCGCTGCAACTTTTTATTCATTAATTTTTTACCTATTAAAGGAACTATCACCCATATGGCAAAACCCATGAACATATATTTGAAATGTAGCGGACCATACACTTCAGGAGTGATGAAATCAGTCATGAGAATTGCAGTTCTTCTTTCTTACGTAAATAAATCATAGGTAAATTCAAAATCAAACAAATAATGAAGCCCACCAATTCTACATTGATNATATACATTGGCCAATCACCAAAGACTAATGGGCTATCAGTTGGCGGTCGTTCCATGAGAAACATATAATTTGCATCTACAATCCAGTCAATAAGCCACACTGGCCAGATGACAATATTGGTCAAGATCATTGTCCGTAATATAGCCCCCTTCCGACAGCGATAACCACTAATGACCGCCAACCAAATGCAGACTAAGATGATCATGGCATGATGAGCGTTAAATAAAAATACAGCGAGATAATTATCAAAGTCTGTCATATCTGGAGTGATCATCGACTGCAGTGCACCACCTAGACCCCAAAAATAAGTGATCTCATAAAGGTATTTGNTGGGACGAATCAGNAGATATACNGCAAAGATNAANGATAAATGACAAAANTGTAAAGGTAGATCCAATGCCAAGGTTAGATNTCTTACTTGTGTTCGATTCCAATAATCAACAACCTCCTGTCCTACCACAAAGACCAGCATGGCCCACAATACCATTTTTTGCTGTTCTCTATTGAGGTATTTTTTCCCGATGAAAGGAACTGNCACCCAAACAGTTAGCCACGCAAGCAAATAGCTCACGTGGATGACGTCAAATAGCTGAAGTCCCTGTAATTTTTGATGCACGTCGATATTTTAGCCCGAAAGGAAAATATACAAGGGCGAAATGCAAGATGCCGGCAATCTCCAACCCGATCAAATGTTCGGGGAAGTCACCGATGATGAATGGATTTTCCACAATGGGCGGCGCGCAGATGTACATATAATTGGCGTCAATAATCCAGTTGAAAACGCCCACAATGGGCAGCAGTACCTGCGAATAAAGAAAAATACGCCACCAGGAACCTTTCCGCGGTTTAAAGCCCAGGTATAAGGTGCAAAACANTGCACTGAAAATAATGCCGCCATGAGCAATATAGTATTCAATGAAAAGAAGGCCTTCCGTTCCCTGGGTGAACTCAGGAGTTAGATAGGAATGAAATGCTCCGGGAATGCCCCAGAAATATAAACATTCATACAGCCACTGCCTGCGGTAGAACATTATAATACCCGAAATAATTGCCGATAGTCCGCATAAATGCAGCGGCAGATTATTATAAATATCCCAGCCTTTTATATTGGCCACATAAGGATGGATAAGGATTGAACGGGCTATTAAAATGACGCCAATCACCTTGGCCAATAATTCNNTCTGTTCTTTATTGAGNTTTTTTGCAGCGAATAGTATTCCACTTATGATGACCGTTGACCAAATAATGGTNTGCCACCAGATGGTGCTTAAGGGTTCGAGTATTTCGTGGGGCTGGGTCATTGTTTAATTGATGTTCAATTCAACTTTAATATTATTCTTTACTCTAAATAATGTCATTATAATATTCAGTTTATGTAGATTTTTTTAAAATATAACTGATATAAACTGCGGAACCGTCTGAAAAGGCACTATAAATCTTACTGTCTTTTACTCCTGCAAAATCGCGAAATGCTGGCTGTACAAAATGGGGTACATTATCATCAATCATTTTCATTTTTNTATCATGTATAAGATCAAGAGCATTCAAAACTTGAGGAGTGATCATACNCTCGTCTTTGGTTGTAAATCCTGCAGAGTTGAAAATGTTTGGTAGTTTCGTNCCCTCTTCTGCACTGCGCAAATCTGCCCATGAAAAATATCCGCCAGGTTTGAGGACACGATTTACTTCATTTACAAACTGNTGCATATTNCCGTAACAATGNGATGATTCNACATTCAGTACAATNTCAAAGGTATNATCATTAAAAGGCAAGTTTTCTGCATCACCCTNTTTGAAAGTCAAATTATCATCTGCATTGTTCTCATTAGAAAATTTCACAGCATTAGCAGAATAATCCAAGCCAACCATCTCTGACGGGTTCAAAACACGAGCCACATAACTGGCACCACCACCCCGACCTGATCCCACTTCAAGTACTTTTTTACCGTTAAGGTCTACAGCAGCTGCTACATGATGATATAACTGAATAAAATAACGGTCTTTCTCTGGTTCGCCCTGCAGATCCAGTTCTGTCCCATCCAGTTCGGCATAACCATAATTCATGAATTTCCAATCAGGCAGTTGGTATTTCTTGGCCATAATCTGGTACCACCAGCGCCACAGTGAACGCTTTAGTGCTGGTGAAAGATTTGCGAGAAATTTGAAAAATTTAACGATCATTGTGTGGGATGCATCACAGCGATATATAGGATAAATGGGTTAACATTTTATTAAGGGAGGCGGGCTTACCTCCTTGGTTAATTGCATACACTAACCTCCCTGGCCTGCCTCCCCATTCTCTTCCTCAACCACTTCCGACGCTTCAGCAGTGACTAATTCAACAGAATGAATGGGTACAGTCCAAATATTGTCATCGTCATCCTGTAAACGGTAGCGCGTGGGAAAATGAATGATGGCATTTATAACGCATTCACTTCCGGCACTAATACTGCCATCGATTTCACTGTGGTCTATAATCAACCTGACTTTTGTCCCGGTTACCATGCCGCCGTGTTCTGCAGAAGGTTTGTGAAACAGTTTTACCATATTTTTCCTTTATATACTTACTAATTTATCATTATTAATATTTTTAAGCCATGATTGTTATGGCTGTAATGCTGCGTAAACAGCACGAGTGATCTCCACAGCATTGGGAGTATCACTGTGGACGCAGATAGTTTGTACAGCAATGTTTAATGCAGTTCCATCAACAGCAGTAAAATTTTCATTACGTGCCATGCTTTCGGCTTGTTCGGCTGCTATGCCAGGATCAGTGATCAATGCATCATCAAATTTTCTACTTCTTAATGTTCCATTATATTCATAGGTGCGATCTGCAAAGCCTTCGCCCATTATATCAAATCCCATCCCTTGCCAGACTGCAAGCATATTTGATCCAGCCAAACCAAATAATTTCAATTCTTCATCCACATACTTAACACCAGTTCCAATTGCAGCAGCAATTTCTTCATCATTGACTGCTTTGTTATATAAAGCGCCGTGTGGTTTCACATGAGTCAATAAACTACCATTATTTGATGCAATTTCCTTTAAACATGTAATCTGTTCTGCTATTGTTTCGGAAATAGCTGCAGAAGACATTTCAATCTTTATTCTTCCAAAATTCTCCTTATCAGGATAACTGGGATGCGCGCCAATATTGATTCCCCACTCTTTTGCCATCATGACCATGGCAAGCATCATATCATCATCTCCGGCGTGGCCGCCACAAGCCACATTGATTGATGTAATGTATTGTATCATTTCAGCATAAGTACTATCATCCAAAAGATGCTTCAGCTCGCCCATATCACTGTTGATATCGATTATCGATTTCATGATGCAGATAAATTATGGATAAATTTCATTTGTTCATTATACAGTTGTTCTGCTGCTTCAAAATTCACCAATTCAAATTGAAATGTATCGCCGGGTTTCAATTGTCCTACTCTGCACAGATCAGCGCTGATAACATTGGCAATGCGCGGGTAACCGCCTGTGGTTTGATGCTCCACAAAGGAAATAATTGGATTCCCATTGCCCGGGACTTGGATTGCACCCAGCGGCACACCTTGTGTCAATATTTCATTCCCTTGTGATGATTGAATGTGATTGCCCTCCAGCCTAATGCCCATACGACTGAATGATTGGGAAACTGTAAAGTTCTTATTCAAAAACAAATCCCACACATCTACATTAAACCAGTCTCCCTCCATTCCTTTAATGACGCGAATTGTTTTTCTATCTAAATGCATTTGAATTTTATTAACATTTATTAATTCAACCCTGCTATTATTATTTCCAGATTGATATGTATCTAAAACATTGCCTTTCCGCAACGCTATGCCTTTAAAACCGCCTAAACCTGTCATCAAATGTGTAGAACGGCTGTTCAATAATAATGGTACATCAATTCCACCACGCACGCATAAATAACACCGGGCACCATCACAACTGCTTCTGATCTTTAGTGATTGTCCTTTTTTAATGTTTATCCAGGTCCAGATTGAAACCTGTTCATCATCAACACTTGCATTAAACTCACTGCCTGTTAATACAATACAAGCATCAGATGTAAACTCGTATTCTCCACCTGACAATGTGATTTCCAATGCGGCATCATGTGAATCATTACCAACAAGCTTATTTCCAATTTGATACGAAAAAGTATCTGCAGCGCCGGAAGTGGAAATTCCCAAATGGGCATAGCCAGGTCGTCCAAAATCCTGAACAGTTGTTTGCAAACCCTCTTTTAGAACGTGAATGCTCATGATTGCTTTAATCGTTCAAATTCTTCTTCATCAATTGGAATGAATTTGATGCTGTCACGCATATTAATGAGTGCATTTTCAGGATGATTGATATCGAAAATCTGGATGGGTGTTTGCCCTATCAAATTCCATCCTCCCGGTGATTCCAGGGGATATATTCCAGTTTGACTGCCGCCAATGGCCACAGAAGCAGCCGGCACACGTTTACGCGGGGTATTCAGTCGAGGCGTTTCCAATTTTGGATTCAAGCCGCTTATATAAGGAAAACCAGGAGTAAAACCAATGAAGCTCACATAATATTCTCCACAACTATGCAATTCAATGACGTCACTTTCAGAAATTCCATTATGTTCGGCAACGTGAATTAAATCAGGGCCACACTCTCCACCATACAAGACCAGTATTTCGATCAACTTTGATTCTGGTAATTCAATATTTCCTAAATCATACCAGGCCTGTTGTAAATCCTTTTGGATTGATTTAACAGAAGTGTTATCAATATCAACTGAAACCAGAATTGACGCATACCCTGGATGGAAATTTGCGATACCTTCCAGGGGATGATCTATTAAATAATGTGAAAAACGAAAAACCGCTTTTTGTACGTTGGGTGAATTTTCTTCACCAAATTGAATCAATAATGTGCGGTCTGAAGCTGGAGTGATATTAAAATCTGATGAAATTGTCACAACATTAAAATGTTGTCGTTTCGACTACATGCGCTTCCACATCATGACGATAAAATAAAATAGGCCGCAGCTTTTTATCTGAATATAGCTGCAGCTGATCTGTTCTATGGGGAGAACCCGGCTGGCTGAAATTTCCATAACCCATTACACCTTCTGCTTGTATTGAATCTCCAAATTCAATAATGGCAACATATGTATCACCAGCGATCAACGATTGTTGATTATTATCATCAGGTCTATAATAAGACGTCCTAAAAACGCCGTAAGGGTCACCAGGAGCGCCGTTTGCCGGAAGATCGATGCTATCCCGCTTTAAGCGGAAAACTTCGCCCCAGAATACATCTAGGCGGCCGAATTTCTCTTTTACTTCCTTAGCCGCGCCAAAAAGACGATGTACAGCCATGGTAGGGTCTTTAAGCCCTTCCGGTAGTTGTATGGGGCTGCGTTCTTTCCATTGTAGCGCAAAATCGTCTGGGAAATTCATATCATCCACCCACGTTTTGAACAATACACTTCCCCTGCTGTCGTTATCTGCTGTACGGTCCCAGTTCTTCAGCACCCGGACTGCGTTTTTTAATTCCTGGTCTTGTGCTGTGGATGCAGCATCCAATAGGTCATCCAATAAACGATCAGCCAATTCCATGCGCGTGGAAAATTTATACTCTACTAGTTCATTAAAAGTGATGCTTTCATCTTCGTCCAGCATTCTGGCCGAGCGCTGGGCCCGAAAGCCCATTTCACGGGGTGACATATATGCAGGAAAATCATTCGCATCGATCTCTTCTGGAAAAGTGGTCGTCCATGGCGGATCATTAGCATTCTGGAGCCAGCCGCTCTCTGGATTTAGCACACGCGGTAATTCTTCGTATGGATGGTGATGATTCCATAAAGTTGCTGATGTATTACCTGGCACAACGCCTGACCAGTCATAATCTCCTGAAGGTCGTATGGGTGTTTGACCACCAAAAATGTGCATTATATTACCTTCTTTGTCAGCGTACATGACGGTGAACATGGGTGTCTGCAGACTCTTTAAACTTGCTTCGAATTCATTCAGGTTTGTTGCAGTTGCCATTTCCCAGCGTTCTTGAAAAATCTGGCTGGCATCCAACGCCACCACTTTCAGTGCCAGGGCTATATCTCCTTCTTCTTTTACAACCGGTCCGTGAATAGATTTTTTAACAACAAACATTTCAGTTTTCAGAGAATCATCGTCCTTGATCTTCAAGGCAATTGAGTCTGTTTCGAAGACCTTTACTGCTCCATCGAATTCATATCCGCCATCTACTAAATTCAATTCGTAGAGATCAGCCCCGTCATGGGTATTGACCGTGTGCGAAAAACCAAGATGTTCGTTAAAAATAATTCCTAATGCAGGAGTCCCAACCAAACTAGCACCATATATGTTTTCATTTGGTAAATTTAAATGAACTTCAAACCACGTATAAATATCCCCCCAATACAAATGTGGATTAGCTAATAACATTGAATTTTCAGCAGCTGACCGGCTGGGGGCAATTGCCCAGGCATTTGATCCATTCAACTTTTTCCAGCTATTTTCTGCAGCCTTCAAATCATCAGGAGAGAAAACAAATGTGAAATGTAATACGCGCTGTACATGTGACATCACGTCTTCCACCGTAATAGGTAAAACAACATTATATTTTTCATCAATATTATTAGGATTTTGATCAGCATATTCGTTTATACCAGCAACATAATTTTCCAGCATGGATTTATAAGGGTCAACTTGTTCTTTGACCCATCTTGCAGATCTCTGCGGAACACCATTGATCCACATCCATTTATCACTGTTTAGGAAATCTTTACCCCAGTATTCTGCTCCTCTACCACGCGCTTGACCGTACAATCGCAATAAGAGATTGCCGTGGGCGTGAGTCTGTGCCCAGCCATAGGCATAAAAAAGATCATCGGGATTTTGGGCATAAATATGCGGAATGCCGTAATGATCCCAGAGAATTTCGGCATCATTCGGCGGTTCTACACATGAAGTTGTGATAAGAACCAGGAAAATGAAAAATATAGAAACGCGCACAGCAATCAATAATTAATTGCCATGAATATAACAAAGAACAGTTAAGATTATTTCTTCTTTTCTTTTTCTTTAAAGGGGCTTTCAAACAATTTTTCTGCCCCTTTCACCACATCGTTCAAGAAGTTATCCAATGTCTTTAGGATAGTTTCTCCAGTATCACTCAACAATTTGTCAACTTGAGGCAAGTTATCATTTATTTCTTTTCGGATTTTTTTCATTTATTTACTTTGTTTTTAACATTGAAATATAATTTATTTTTTTTGACAACGAGGACAAAAATATGTCCCGCGACCAGCAGCGCGGATTTTTTTAATAGTCGTATTACATCTTTTGCAATGATCTCCTTCCCGATCAAAAACCTGGAGTTGATTACGATAGGATCCGGGCACTCCATCTTTGAAGGTGAAGTTAATAAATGTGGTTCCATTATAAGCTATTGCTTGTTCAAGTATAGCTTTAATTGATTTGTGTAATCTACTTATTTCAATAGTAGTAACTTTATTCGAAGTTGTTAATGGATGAATACGAGCTGTCCACAGCGCTTCATCCACATATATATTTCCCAAACCGGCAATTAAGTGCTGATCCAAAAGTAATGCCTTCATTTGTCTTTTCTTTGAGTGTAATGATTGCACTAGCCATTGTTTTGTGAATTGTTCCCCCAATGGTTCAAGACCATGTTTATTATCAAATTCTGACCACTCATCATACCAGTAAATGCGACCAAATTTTCGCGTATCTTTGAATATCAGAACTTTATCCGATAGCTGAAATACAGCGGAAATGTGTTTTTCATCTGGAATTCTGTCATTAGGGTACAGCCGCCCGGTCATGCGCAAATGAATCGGGATAAAGCCATTTTCAAGGTGCATGACAATAAATTTTGCTCGACGGGTTACATCGAGAATTTCATGGCCTTTAGTAAACTCATGGAAGTATTTATAGTCAACATTCCCAAGGACTTTTGGCCAATATGATTGAAATGATTTTATTCTTTGACCAATAAGGTCAGGTTTAAGGTGCCTGACAACCGTTTCTACTTCCGGCAGTTCTGGCATTATGAGGGGGGATTAAAAAGAAATATTGAGCGAATATCCGCCAACGCTTTGCAGTACACCAAAGTCACGTACAACATAGTCCAGCTGAAGTCTTGGGCCTCGTGGTATTTTATAATTCAGACCCGCGCCAATGGTGAATTGGTTTTTTAATTCTTCTGATGTATCACCTTCTTCTAAAAAGACATTTGAATAACCAGCCCTGATGGAACCCATAGCCATAAAAGTATATTCTAAACCAAAATTCAAATATTCATAATTGTTATTGGGATGAATTGCATCGCCGGCCAAAGTCAGTTTATGTATTTTATCATCTATAATATCCTTACTGATCCCAGCACGGAATATGAGCGGCAGCGGCCAGCCCTGTGTATCTAAATGTGAATCAATTTTATCATTATTACCAAAGATGGTTTCATCAACATCGAAGTCTCTTTCAGTATCGTACCCATCTAACTTCATTTTGCTGCCAAAATTTGAAATGCTCATACCAATGCGAATACCTTTGTTCTTTGTCACAAATAAACATCCAATATCAGCTGCGATAATATTGGCATTCATATGCCATATCTTTTCCTGGACCAATTTAAGATTCAGTCCAAAAGAGAATCTGTCAGTGAGTTTTTTGGCATAGGTAGTGGCCAATGCAAGATTGCTAACCTCAAACAATTCACCGGTTCCCTCTGGATCTTGCAAAGTACGTACTTTCATTTCTTCCATAGTAACAGACGTAATGGCTATTCCTATCGTCCCCATGCGACCCATGGGAACTACAGCAGCGCCATGAGTGAAATCTATATCTGCGAACCAAGGGGCATAGTAAAAATGAGTAGAGGGTCGTGAAATATTAGTTATTCCTGCCGGATTCCAGTACAACGCTGTTACATCATTGGCTACAGCAGTGAACGCTCCACCCATAGATAAAGAGCGAGCACCAATACCAATATCCAGAAAAGCCGCAGCAGTCGTACCCACATTACTTTGCCCTACCAATAATGTGGACAGCATCAATATTTTTAAGCTTTGACGGAATATCTTNATTTAATCAATGCAAATTTCCCTGTGAATTCGCCAATGCCTTCAGCCTCGACATGGTAGATGTACAATCCATATGCAANTTCCAAACCATCCTTTGAAAGCATGTTCCAAGAATAGGTACCGCTCTCATTAATACTTTGATGANTTATTGTATTGACAAGATATCCATTCAAGGTAAATATCTTGATAGTGCACTCTGTAGGCAGATTAATAAAATCAAGTTTTCTTTCTCCACGACCAGATTCAACAGTAAGTCTTGGCTCCCAAGCAGCTGCGACTACATATGGATTGGGAACTACCGCAATATCATCCAATTCATCACTGGCAAGTGTATTGCTTATCCTTGAAGAAATAGTGGTGAAATGATATTTATCATCTTCAGTGAAAGGAATATTAATGNCAATCTTAAAAACATCGCCATTTTCAACATCCTCAATATCATTGAAAGCTGTATCAATGATCGTTGTATCTCCCGTACTATAAACCGTCGTAACAGAATCATACGGATAAAATACGACAAACATATATGGACTTAACTCACCTGTGTATGGAAGAATTAATAT
Organism: Fidelibacterota bacterium; assembly: GCA_002713385.1. Classification (GTDB taxonomy): domain Bacteria; phylum Fidelibacterota; class Marinisomatia; order Marinisomatales; family TCS55; genus UBA2126. Next base: position 21,681 of record PAWC01000019.1, on the reverse strand, counting down.
GGCCTCTTCACGATCCCATTCACTATCACTGTCCATATCAAACACCCTGAAATCCATGGTATCACCATCAGTGATATTCTTAATAAAAAATGGTGTACTGACGGGAGTAGAAGAAGCATCTATATTGACTGAATCGCCGATATTTCCTTCAAAGGTTATCTCAAAATCAGCAGGATAAACACGAGAATCAATGATCTCCCAGCCATAGTTACTATTGCCAACAGTAAAGCCGGACTTGTCTATATTTACACCCAAAGGCGCNTTTTTTACCCTGATTTGCATACCCTCAAATATTTTATTATCTTTTTCACCATTTAAATATTGACTCTGATAGATAGGATAGTATTTATAGGATGCAACATATTGGATTTCTTCCTCGATTATACTCATAGAATCGATGGCAAGTATTCCACTCTCATAGTCAGCGCTAAAATCAACAGTGTCAGAATATGTAACTGTGTTTTCCACATTGGTAAGCACAAGAGAGGCTGAATCAATATATGTATGGCTTAAACTGGCCAATCCACTGAGGAATATGATGTTTTCCATTATGATTGTTTCATCGCGTACGTTGTATTGGATTTTTGGCTGAACATTTATTTCTTCAAATTCTACAGAATAGGTGCGGTTTTCAGGGATGTCTTCAAAAATGATCGTTTCAAGTTCGATGGAACCGGTAGATGAGCCGGAATCATGGACTACAATACTACTGCCATCCTCATTTGTATTAGGTGGTATATATCCTGCGGCTGTAGCTGTTGGTAAGGCAATACCGGCATTTTCACTCAAATTGATCACACGCCCCTTCCGATCCAGATCAACAATGATAGAACATTCAGAAGGAGCAATGGGCAATAGATTTTCTGATTCACTAAAACCTAGATCATAAAAATCCAGATCGTAACCTTTATCAAATGCAGTTACTGCATAATAATAGGTTTGACCATTAATGAGATTTGAATCCACATAAAGATATTCTAAACCTGAATCCGTACCCATGTCGAACTGAACGCCGTTAAATCCTATTGGATGAGGACCTTTAAGACTATCTACTATGTCAAATACTGCCAGCGGTTTTTTAAATGTGATGTTTCCGTANGTATCAGTAACAACATACGCATCAATAAATCCAGGATCTGTACTGCGATATATGCGGTATCCTTCAAAGTCTTTACCATAGATCGGGTCCAGAGAATTTTCAGATTTACTATCCCATGAAAGAATTACCTTTTTGTCCCCCGAGCTCACATTCATAGTCGGCTTGATTGGTGGTTTAGCAAAACTGTAATCATTATCATATATATTCTGCATGGTGACTGTATTGCGTAAAATATCATCAAAATCATTACCGAAGACCATGGCAACAGCAAATTTNTTTTGCTCACCAGGATCCAAGGAAATAAAAGCAGAACCATATAGATACGTTTGATCAATATTCTGCGACGGAACATCAAATTGTCCGGGCTGCATCTGGCCCCACATGACCTCATCGTTGTGCGGTTGAATGCTGGGGTATGGCGCAGAATAAAAGCTGGTTAAACCTATCTGGTCAGATTCATCATTATCTGTGTACTCAAAATTGGGTTCACCTAAATCTGGAATTCCATTTCCTTCAGTACCATCTGCATCAGGACCNGGATATTCATAATGATATTCTCCTAATCCATCTGCACCGATATCATCTCTTTCTGCCAGCCAGTCACCATCATTATCAATACCGTCAAACTGGCTTTCATCCACCATGCCATCACCATCATTATCAATACCGTCATTTGGATTGCCCGGAGATTCTAGAAAGCTCCAGCCAAAGTAAACTGGATCAAAACCACCATAGGAAGTACTCCAGCCATCATGGTCCCACTGGTACACAATATCATTATCTATATCAAACCAGGCATCATCATCGCTGAAACTGCTGGGTCCTCCTACGTCGGCATCGCCGTACATACCAAAAATCACACTGTCCAGGGTTGAAGTACCTACATTTTTTATCCAGTAAGTAAAAATAATTATATCTTCAGCTGCCGGATGATTCCATTGATATCCGCGGACTTGTAATTCAACTCCAAGTCCACTTCTACGTTCAGATTGACCTGCGTCTGTAGAATCAGGGTAGTAATCAAATTCGTCGTTGTAGTAATCGTCCATGATGTAGAATGTTTCCTGATCAGCTCTTACATATTTTCCATATTGTCCGTACCAAAAGCCATTCCAATCATCATCTTTATCCGGCCATGATTCCGGCCAGGAATCTTCATTGCTAGACAAAGCTAATATTTCCTGGTTCGGGTTCGCATAGCCTGTCAATGGCTCAAACCCCCATTGATATCCTTCGGGTGAGTTATCCGTTAATCCTTTTGTACCATCAGAAACAATATGCACGCGATAACCATTTTCATCAATAACACTGGCAGCGATGATTGGTGTGAACTCATAAAAATAAGAGTGGGATGTTCCAAAGGGATAAACACCAGATACATTGTTGCTTAAGTCACCGATCATTCCATAATTATAAATCCTGCATAAAACGCGGTTGCCGTTATGGTCAGCATATTTGCGGTCAGTAACGTCCATGAGCGCATCCATTTTTGCTCTGTGCTCCATCACACTATTGCCGTACTTGGATGGAATCTGTCCGAGAACGAGGCTCATTATAAAAACAATGATCAAGAATTTTTTCATATTATAAACTTATACTCATTCCAAATTTGATCTGACGTGGGCTGGAAAATGAAGCTGGGCTCATGAGGTATTGATCTAGCGTATTAAGTTGACGACCGCTGAGCTGCGGTGTATAAGTTGGGACTAAAGTATACGTTGAACGGCCTGTATCGCTAAATACCGATAATTCATTACGAATATCAAATAAATTATAAATATTCAAATGCAGAGCGAATCGAATACCGCTTATATTAAAATTATAATAACTGCGCATATCCACATTCATCGTACTGGGTTTACGGGCATTGTTTTCAAATGAAGTGCGTACTCCTGCAAATTGAGATGTGTATGGGAGTCCACTTCCATAATTGTAGATCAGACTGATACCCGAATTCTTTACTGGATGGTATGTTAATGTGGTATTCAGAGTATGACGTTGATCCCAATCCAGTGGTACAAGCATTTTTTCCGGCTCAAGATTTGACTGCTCATCCAGAAATGCCGCTGCAGGATCCGAGGCAACCCCTTCTGCTATTGAGAATGTATAATCAATATTTCCTGAAATTATGCCGGTAGGTCTTTTTGAAAGGGCTAATGTTATTCCTTTAGAGTTTGCATGATCTCTATTAATGTAAAGTCCATAGAAATCACCACCCACGAATGAATTGACTATTCTTGTGGAATTCAGATTTCGAATATCTTTATAGTAGCCTGTTACTTCGATGCCGATATCATTACCGATCTGTTGAGAGAAACCTATCTCATATTGAGTCGTCCGTTCGGGCTTAATATCCGCATTACCCATGGTTGCAGATGTTCCGCTTCCTGGTGTCACCTCGAACTCCGGATTTGTATATATATAACTGTATGTAGGCATCTGGAAAAAATGTCCGTAAGAAACATGTAAGAATCCGGTGTCGGTGATTGGGAATGCCAATGCGAAACGCGGACTCAATTGCTGTTTAGCTTTAACTTTTTTAAACCATGGCTCACCAAAAGCATTGCTCTCTAACCTATCAGCAACTGTTTTCATTGAATCGTTGACAAATCCAAACCACATTTCTTCTTCAGATATTTCATAGTCACCATCCAGGTCAAAGAAATTATTGATGGGTTTTACTGGATCATTAATATTAGGGTCAGAACCATCATTTAATATTTTCCAATCGGGATCAAAATAATCCCAGCGCAAGCCAACATTCATTACCAGGTCATCAAACTCAATCTTATCCTGCAAATAAGCAGCATATTCAACAGGATTCCGTCCCTCAGAATTTTGATCCCACGGTGCTGGTCCATACGTATTATGATTTACACCATTGACGTTGGGAATATTCGGTTGGTTTCTAAAGTCATTGTAAATGATCGTAACATCTTGTAGCTCCATATGTGTAAATCGACTTTCTAAACCAGCTTTCACGAGATGAAATCGGTTGAGCTGACTCGTACCTTCAAGCTTGAGCGTTGTGATCGTTGATGTTCGATCATAAAAGCCCATGCTCTCTCCACCTAGTAAATAATTGTTACCAGGTGACAAATTTCCAACATCGGGGTTCACATTATATAGATCCGCATCCAATACTTCTGATTCATAATAAATCGTAGTGTCACCAAAAGTAAATGTATCTAATTCCGTTGTGTAGGTCAGTTGAAAATCGGGATCATCACTTAAATGGCTTTTATAATTTTTTTTCGATTGTGAAATCATTGCGTTGAAAAATGTGGTGGCATTTAGACTATAGTCCAGCCTTAAACTATGATTCATTTGTTCAGTAAAGCTATGCGAACGTCCATCCGGGTTCCATAAATAAGCTTTTGAATAGCCTTGAGAAGTTGTTTTACTACCCATAAAATTGTATGCCAGTTTTATCAGCGGTGTTACGCGCCAGGAAAATTTGACCTGGCCAGTTTCCTGTTTAGACCAGTTCAACCTTACCAAAGCTGAATCTTGAGGAGCATCTCCAACCTGATCCCAATAACCACCGGTTGTATCATCGGCAAGTGTCATGAGATCATAATCATTGGTTAAGGGATTCCAAACATGTGANGTGGGAACAAACAATCGTTGGCCAAATAGATATCCGCTATTTTCTTTAATTCTTCCTGAAGCAAAAATAGATAGTTTTCCTGGTAAAATTGGACCGCTAATACTTCCCTGTATATCTTTTATTGTTGTTGGTTCGAATGTGTCCAAATGAGGGAATAAATTCATTGTTGAATCCTTTGTAAGGACACCATTGTTATTTAAAAGATCAACTTTCATCATCTTACCATCTGTAAAATAAGTACCGCCATTTACAGAAACATTCCCATCGTATCTGTTATAATCACCATCTTTGGTAATAATGTTGATAATACCAGACATGGCTTTACCATATTCCGCATTAAACGTACCGCTGATAAATTGTAATTCCTGGATGGCATTATTTTCTATCTCAACAGCCATTCCAGCATTGAACGGATCCGTAACAGTGATACCATCAATCATATAAGCGATCTCGCCGCCGCGGCCGCCGCGAACGTGCATATCACCACCCGATTCTACCACACCGGCCTGCAGAGCAATAATATCTTCAAATTCCTCAACAGGCAGCATTTCGAATTCATCACTACTGATATTGGCCTGGGAATAGGTAACGTCAACCTGAACCATGGGCCGCTCGGCAGTTACATCCACCGCTTCCATACCGATAACACCCTCGTCCAATTCAACATCGATGGTCGTTGTCAAGTCAACACGGATGCGAACGTCACGCATAATGACATCCTGATAACCAATCATAGTATAGCGAATATCGTATTCCCTGGGAGAGATTTGCAGGATTAAATAATGTCCTTCGAGGTCGGTTGCCGTACCTATGCCAGTTCCTTCCATAATAACATTGGCGCCAATGAGCGGTTCGCCAGTTACTTTGCTTGTAACTCGGCCAACCAGCTTACCGGTGATCCCGGCAAAGGTTACTTGGACTGCAAAACAAAAAAGAAGAATTTTGCAAATCGTGGAATTTCTAATAAAATACTTCATTAATTGGAAGAAATTATAGCTGGGAATATATTATTATAGACGATTGCAGACAAACGGCTTTTCCCCTATTTTTTAAATGTAAATTAATTTGCTTATAAAGCTTAAAATTTATATTCACTCTCTTCAGGAAAGATAATTACATCCAAAAATATGGAACTCGGAATTTTAATTAATTTCAAATCATCCATTTCTACAATATAATACCGGCCATTCGGAAGTTCAAATTCGCCAATGACCATTCCATTCTTTTCTGCTAATTCTTCCCACATATACTGCCGCCTGCCGCTGATGGATGATGACCTGTAATCCCTGTTGTAACCGGTAAAACGTACACGTTTACCATCGTATAAAGGATGGTCTCCTGATACAATTTTGACTTCATTCGGAATATCATCATCAGAAATATAATATGGTGTGCAGGTCATGATTAAAATACATAAAGGTAAAGTGATCCTGATCATGAGATAGTATTACTTGAAAACACACTTTTTGCAAGCCATGCATTGAATTGATCCTTTTTTTCAGTAAGCACCAGACATGTTATTTGATCGTCTTTTTTTAATTCTGTTAAATGACCCAAGGGGGTTACTTTTGAATTTCTCATAGAAATTAATGGAATCATTACACCTTCTGTTTCTTTGTCAAAAGTATCGCCAGCTTTTACATCATCAGACTGACATATTAATTTATATGTTTCAACTTGCGAATCTCGTATCCAGACTGACCATTTTTCCAAATCCCGGGCTCGGCCAAAGGGAATATTGCCGTCCACTTCAGCAACCATTTCTGTAGTCACACTTTCATCATACCTTTTGATACTGATAAACGTTTCCGAAACTTTGCCAGCTTCTTTGGCCCGTTTGGCAAAAAGCATATTCACTTCTTCATTTTCCGATAACCCGATGGCACCTTTGCGAATATCAATTTCAGCCCGCAATAAAACACTCTCTTCAAGAGCGTTGCCATATATGACTTTTAATTCTTCTTTTTCAGCCAACCGGCACAGGCTAGGATTGGCATCAATCATGACCACATCCTCACCTCCTTTTTTCAATGCTCTAGCCAATTCTCGTCCAACAGCATTGGCACCCAGGATCACCCAGCCGTGATCGCTCTGGCGTTTTAAACCCAGCAGTTTGGCCACAAATCCACCAGTTAAACCGGCTGATAATACAGTGACTGCTATCAGCAGAAAGACCATCGCCCGTAACTGTGAACCATCCATGCCGTGTTTTTCCAGTTCAATGGCAAAATAAGAAGCGACTGCCGCAGCAACAATACCACGGGGAGCAATCCAGGCCAGTAAAATTTTCTGTTTGCTTTTTAGGTTGGAATTGATCGTTCCACAAAAAATATTTAGTGGTCGAATTACGAACATCAGAATCAATACAGTATATAAACCGCCCCTGCCTAAAGATTGGACGGCGCTCAATCGAACATCTGCAGCCAGAAGAATAAAAAGCATCCCGATAAGCATCACCGTCATTTGTTCTTTGAATTCCATTAATTCCCGGCGGGCGATTGTTTTGCGATTCCCCACAACAATACCGGCGATTGTTACAGCTACAATACCGCTTTCATGGCTCAAAACATTTGATATCTGAAATAATGCGAAGACCAGTGAAAGGGTAAAAACATTTTCTAATCCTTCCGGGACAAGCTTGCGAATACCCAATAACCAAGCCATGATAAAACCGCCGATGATACCCAGCATACCGCCAACCAAAAGCCGTCCTAAAATCATAAAAGGGCTTGCCAGCAATGTATATCCGGAAGGGCTCACCACCACTTCCAGCGCAACAACGGCGACGATGGCACCAATGGCATCCAGCAAAATACCTTCCGCTTCCAAGACAGTAGCTACAGATTGGCGGAGTTTGATACGCCGCAGTAATGGTGTGATCACCGTTGGGCCGGTTACGATGACCAATATGCCGAACAGGATCGCCGTGTTCCAGTCCCAGTGCAATAATATCTTTGTCGTTAACGTCCCGCCAACTGCCGTTACCAGGGCACCAATGGAGATGAGTTGACGGATGGTTCTCCCCTCTCTACGCAGTCGATTTATACGTAAGTTCATCCCACCTTCAAAAAGAATTACTGCAACAGCAAACCCCACCAGCATCGGCAACGCCTCGCCCAGCAGATCTGGGCGAATGATATTGATAACGTCGGGTCCGAGCAGAACACCACAAGCCAGCAATAAAACAATTCCGGGAATTTTTATATGGCGGGCAGCAGACTGAACAATCATCCCCATTGCAAGTGCAATGGCAATAGTGAAAGCGGGATTGTTCAAATCAGTAAATGGTTAGTTTATCAAATGTGCGCTGTCTCACGTGAAGAATATACTAAATATGGTACTATTTCATCGAGGGCGACCTTGCGGAGTCCCATTTCTTTCCACAAAAGGCGGACAATGCAGTTGCCCTTTTCATTATTTCAAAAGTATTAATTTTTGCACGATCCTATTTTTACCATTTTCCAGGATCGCGAAATATACACCGCTGCTGTGAGCAGATGCATTCCATAAAATTTTAAATGTACCAGGTTCTAGCTGATCATCAAAAATTGTCTCTACCAATCGTCCTGATAGATCAAATATTGATAATGACACGGTCTGTTTTTCTGGTATTTTATAACTTAATGTTGTTATTGGATTGAATGGGTTAGGGTAGTTCTGGTTGAGAACAAATTCTCCAGTAAGTGCAGTTTCTTCATTTACATCAGTTTCAATATCATGGAATTGAAAGATATTGAGATATCCCTCGATATTACTGGTGAACACCATACCGTTGGAGGTGTGGGGATAAACACCCCAGCAGCCGGCGAACTGCGGATCATCATTGGGCACATAGGTGTCGTAAACAGCCACTTCAACCGGATTAGTAGGATCGTGAATATCCAGCACCGCCACGCCCGAGGTATAGTGCGAAATAAAGGCGTAATCCCCTTCTACGTGCACGTTATGAGCAAGATCGTTTGGCGCCAGATATTCCGCCACTAAATTCACATTATTCAGATCAGAAATGTCCCAGATTTTAAGGGTTCGGTTGTTTGTTTCTTCTGTGGTAAGCACATAATTTCCATCTTCCGTGGGCCAGATGTTGTGGAGGTAACCGTTCGAGGGTGAAGCGATAGAAACCAGTTCCTGCGGATGAGCTTTACTGGTAACGTCCCAGATGGAAAATATTGAGCCCCATCCTTCAGCTACATAGGCGGTGTCGTTGCGGACCATGATGTCATGTCCGGGTGCAGATATGATACCTACATCAATCGGATTTTCAGGATCGGCAAGGTCGAGGATCAGCCAGCCATTGGATTCTTCGATATAGGCGAATCCAGTCGCCACATCGATAGAAAGGTTGTGACTGCGTAAATCTGGAGAAATATCGTATGACCCCACAAATCGGACGCTGTCTGGAAGGTACTGGAGATCCAGGATCATCAGTCCTTCGTTTGTGCCATACATCTCATTAGTGACGTAGGCGTAGTGCCCATAAGTCTTAATATCCCTGTGGAACCAGTAGTCATTCTGCTGAGGGCCGGGAATAATATCGATAACTTCCAGATCGATCGCACGGATCACAGCAACACCTTCATAAACACCCATAATGGCGTATTCTTCTCCCTCTGGAGTTGTATAGCCCCACACATCGGATCCGCCCGAGGTATCTGAACCACTGTAGTAACTGTCGAACCAGAGCTGGCCCAGGAATTCGAGGCTGGGGTCGGTTCCCCCGTATAGCGTACTTCCGATAATTACGAATGAAATCAGGTTATTTTTCATTTTTTTCATATTGGTTTATTCTATTTCCCATAATGGAATATAACGACAAATAATGGGAAACAAAAAACCTCCATTTTCAGGAGGTTTCTCATCAGTACCCGGGGCCGGACTCGAACCGGCACGGCCGCATTGGCCAATGGATTTTAAGTCCATAGTGTCTACCAATTCCACCACCCGGGCAAGAGTGAGGCGTCGATCGGATTCGAACCGATGAATGACAGTTTTGCAAACTGCTCCCTTGGACCACTTGGGTACGACGCCAAAAATATTATTTGATGTTGGAAAAAAGCTCGCGAATTTAATTTGTTTATTTTACACAAAGCGGAACAATAATTCACGGATTGCTTCTATTTTTATTTCCAATGCCTGAATGGCTTGATGCTGCAGCCATAGTTGAATGGATAAGGACAAAAAGCCGGCGATCATTATGATATAAATATACTTTATGTGTTTCTCCATGAAAGCTCCTTTAGGATGAAAATTGTTTGGTGTAGTTTACGATATGGACCTGATCAAGTTAAACATGTATCAACGCCTAAGAGATTTTCAAGTCCCAGTAGAAATATTAGATGAGATATTTACTGATGAAGGCGATCTGGAGGTATTAGAAACAAATTGGAAAGATCTGGAAAATAATGACATGAACGGTGATGAGATTGCTGCTGAAGTGGCCAAAATGATATTTGAGAAACTCAATATAAAACCCGATCAATTCACTGACGAAAAAGAGTAATAGGTTACTCTGCTCTTTTCTTTCTTTTCGGTAACATAATATTCTTTTTGCTCATAACTTTTCAGCAATTCATACAATACAACACGCCCTGCATTTAATACCTCCTTTTCTAAAATAGGCGAATTAATTAAAAGTGCATACAGTTTATCGTTTTCATTGCGTACTGACTGCAAGCTATATGAACGGGATACATCCATCATATAAAATTCATGATCCGTTTTTACGTTCCATTCAATACTAGTGCTTAACGCAATGTATCGTTCCCAAATATCCTGATCGATAATTTTATCACTGGCCATCAGGTTAAAATACAAAATGGGTAAAATGATAAACACTCGTTTCATTCGAGACCCATACTGCGTAAGAAAGCATCAGAGTTGGACTCACGGCCCAAAAATTCACGCACCAGATTAAGAGGCTCCTCTGTCCCGCCCTTTTCCAAGATTATCTTGCGATAACGCATACCTTGTTCTGCGTTCATGATCCCTTTTTCTTCAAAGATAGAGAACATATCCTGGGCATAGACTTCAGACCATTTATAGCCATAATAAGCAGCGCCATAGCCATTCAAATGGCCAAAGGCCGCTTCCATATGCGTGCCTTCCTGGTAAGGATAAAAAGTAATCTCATTCTGTAACGCAGAAACAATATCTGTTGTTGTTTTTTCTCCATCTGGATCAAATCCATCATGCAATGTAAAATCCAGAATACCATAATAAATCTGCTGTAACGCCTTCGTTCCTGAATTCACATTTTTTGCAGCCAGCATTTTATTCAATAATTCATCAGGAATGACTTCACCAGTATCATAATGTTTTGCAAAAAGAGATAATGATTCTTTCTGCCAGATCCAGTTTTCCAGCATCTGTGATGGCGCCTCTACAAAATCCCTAGCCACAGAAGTTCCGGCATAACTCATGAGCGGAGCTTGGGTAAGTACGCCATGGACCAAATGACCAAATTCATGGAAGTATGTTTCTACATTATCATGTGTGAGCAAAGAAGGTTGAAATTCCGTAGGCTTTGGAAAATTGCATACTAAAGCTGTTGCCGGTTTTTGATAACCGCCAGTTGTCATTTTACCCATGGTTACTGAGAAAGCGGCTGCATGGCCGTATTTGTTGGCTCTGGGAAACATATCGAGGTAAAAGCGCCCAATCATTTCATTTGATGAGCCGTCATAGACTTCATACATCAAGACATCTTCATGCCAGACTGAAGGATTGCTAACTTTTTTAAATGTGACATTAAATAATCGTTGATAGACAGTAAAGAGTCCTGCAGTCACATTATTGAATTCAAAGTATTGACGTACTTCTTCTGGATCGAGATCAAAATTTTCTTTGAGAACCAAGTTTTCATAATAACCAGCTTCCCAAACATCGATGGTAGTTGCTTCTGTGGCAGTTCTTTTGGATTTTATCTTTAGCATTTCTGCAATGTCCATTTCCCCTTTTGGACGCAGTTTGTTCCTTAGATCATTTTCAAACCCCCACACATTTTGCGGGTTTTTGGCCATGCGGTCTTCAGTCCGATATTCAGCATAAGTACTATAATCCAATACTGATACGAGCTCACGTCGCTTGCGGATAATATTATTCAATATTTCCAAATTTGTATCGGTAGCACGATTATTGAATTTATATTTCAGGTTTTTCCGGGCTTCACCTGATTCAGAGAAATCCATGAATGGAACATAGGATGGATATGACATATCGATAGCATACGATCCATCTTTTTGCTCTCTTTCTTTCTTATAATTTTCCGGAAGCCCACTAATTTCTTCTTCAGTAACAAAAAGAGTGTCCTGGAAATCAGCTATATTTTTACTAAATGCCAATCCAAGATCAGAAAGCTCATTAAAGATCTTTTTTACCACATCCCTTTTTTCTTTGGGCAGGCTAAAACCGCTGCGCTTATAATCGAGAAGTGTATCTTTTAGGAATTTTTTCTTATAACCCGTCAGCTGTTGGGCTTCTTTAGATTTTGTATACGCTACCACCGCATTATACAATTCTTCATTCAATGAGAGATCCGTAATATATTTTTGAATCTGCCGGCTGGACTCCATTCCTTCATCTCTGATTTTTTCATTTGTATGCGTAGCACTCATTAAGTATCCTGGACTCCAAACAGATTCAATTACTGAATAAATATCATCAATTTGTACCATAGTATTATCAAAGGAACGTTCCACATTTGATATAGCTAAAATTTCTGAAAGAATATGGTCGGCTGATTCCAAGACATATTTAGTTGATCTTTTAATATGTCCATGGCGCAATTTTGCAAAATCATAAACTTCATTAAACTCCACAACTAATGGATTAAATACAGGTCGGCGAACGAATTGAACATTCTCTTTCAGCGTAATGGGACTAACTGCTATAACAACTATGAGAATAGTTAAGATGTTATGATTCATATTATTTCCTTTATTAAATACAATTAATTTCCCGATAATTTAAAGATATAAAAGATTAAAACGGATGATGAGACACAATAAGCACATGTTGATGTAAATCCTTGAAACGTTGCTGAATTTTCATGATCGACCTCAATAGTACGTTGATTGATCTTTTGTAAAGTTTTTTTACCTTTCTTTTCTTTTCTGCATTTCCACACATCCTTGAAATATTGCGGAAGTTCTTTATATCCAATGGATCGCATTCCTTCTTTCTTTGCTCTTTTGATCAAATCAGATTGACAGGCATTTGCAACTTTTTCCGATTCCTGGCCAAGTAAGACTGTAAAGAATACAAGTATAATTGTTATTTGCTTCACCAGCCGTAAACCAACCCAAATGTAAATAGTGGAAAATCTTCAATATCAATATCCGGTCCCTTGATGTCTTTATCTTGAAACTTCCATTTATCTTTCAAATAATAATTTTCTATAAAGCCTATTTTTGTTTCAATAGCCAGATATGGTTTTATGTAATAACGGGCCCCGATCGAACTGGTTATACCAAAAAATTTAGTCGTCATTTCATCCGCTGTTGAAACTTCAATTCCTGAATTGTTGAACTCTACCATTAAACTATCCCAAGCTGAAATAGTTTGTTTTGTCGCCAGGGAAATACTGCCTGAATTGATCATGGGTCCTAATGTGAAATTAATTTCCAGCTTTCTGCGCGGGAAAAAATATGTTTCAATAACCACTGCCCTGTAATTAAAAGAGCGGCTGAAATCTTCCCCTTCATAATTATCACTTGTGAAAGAAATCCATTGGCTGTAACCGACCCGGGCGTTGGGATAGAATTGATAGTCAAATGAAAAATTCACCATCATATTTTCAAATGTCCCCTTTTTAGGAAAAGGGCTTTCGGCAAACGTTTTATAATCAGGAGATGAGTAGCCTATTCCCAAACGCCCACTTATCTTTGGTTGGGCAATGATAAAAGATGTTAATATCAGCCCGGTTAACAAATGATATGTGCAGCGCATAAGATACTTAAATATAACTCGAGTTATGTGGATTATTGCAGCAGAATGATCCGCAGTTTCTTATCTTGCACTATTTTCATTTCACTGTGTTTCTGCCAAAATGAAGTGCAGCATATTGTCATGAATCTGGATGGCACTTCCGCTGTTGGTTTAATTGATTCCATGAATACTGAATCGGTTTTTATAACTGCAGAAGGTGCAGTTGAACAATCTATCTACTCTTTAGATGATATTTATTATATCTACAATTCATTCGGCAAGCTGTATTATAAAAGTCCCAATTATGAAGACCGGTTGAATATAATTGAAGAACGCAGTGGTTTTCTAGTTACGATTGATGAGGACACGATTGATTATACGTCGATTGAAATCGAACGCAGGATGGATAAACCCTACGTATACCTTACTACTGAAGAAAAAGCATTGGGACATAAATTGAGTTTATTTGATGTTCATTTGATCCGTATTGATGCTTCTTATATGGAGCATTCTGTACGACGCGGGTGTATCACGGGAGCGTGCCTTATGTTAACAGGGCTAGCTATGCAAACATTATCTTATTATGGAGATCGCAGAAAGAATCAGCCTGACGATGCATCATTATTACAGAAATCAAAAACCATGGGTGGCGCATTGGGCACCAGCATCATGAACTTCATTCCCGGTCTTTCATCTGCTGGACAACAGTACCAATCAGTTACTGTTATATTACCACTGTCAACAATTGGCTGGATGGCGTATGATTTATATTTTGACAAAAGGACTCATTATTTCCGGCCATTGATCAGGGAAGATTCATTCCCCCATTCAATGTATTGGTTTAATCCCTGGCGAATCGTAAAAAATAAAATAAAAGAAAAAATGGAACCATTAATAGAAAAAATAGAACCAATTTTGGAAAAGCTGCCCTTTTAGTCAGGCGCTTTAACCCTAGCGAATCCCTCGTAAGTCAGACTTCCCAAATATAAATAGCCTTCATGTTCTTCCACGCTGGTGATGGGTGAAAATGATTCCGGAGAAGGATACTGAAGATTATGGATTATCCGCCCTGTGCCATCAATCCCCAGCACAAAACCATGCCTGTCTGGTGCCGGTTGAAGGTCTTCCGGCAGGCGCAGAATAATTTTTCGCACAAAGGGTTTGCTGGCCAGATTATCAATGATCTCTTTTCTCAAAGCCGGCATGGCTATCCAGTAAGTACCTTTTCCATTGGAGGAAATGCCATCGGGGAATCCGGGCAAATTATCCATAAGTATTTCTGACTGGCCAGTTTTTTCCCCACTGATCCAAACTTTTTGAATTCTGTATTCAGATGTTTCATTAACCAATACAAACGTTTGATCAGCGCTGATTGCAACGCCATTGGCAAAATACAAGCCATCTAATAAAACATTCGCAATTTCTTTATTCGGATCGAAAGAAATCAACCGTCCATATGGACGATGTTCCACAATGTCCGATCGATAATCTTCAATTCCCCATCTTGAGGAAGCATCAGTGAAATATATTATGCCGTTTTTCGCTATATCTACATCATCCGTGAATTTTAATGGAATACCTGCAACTTCTGTTAAAATTGTTGACAATTTTCCATCTGGTGAAGCAGCAAGCAGACCTTTATTCGCATCGCAAATGATCAGTGTTCCTGATGCATCAAACTCCAATCCAAGTGGTCGTCCACCTGTTTCGACAAATAATTGACCATTCTTGCCATTGGAATCATAACGTAAGATGCGGCCATCTTCATATGGTGCATAAATACGGCCTTCATTATCCAGAACAATATCTTCAGGACCAATACCGTCTCCAACACCAAGAATTTCCGCATTAGACAAATAAGAGTTTGGAGCAAATTCACCAATAAGTCCTTTATCGGTTTTTGGCTCCCAAGCAACAGGATCAATATCTATAGGCCAGAAACATAAATATAAAATGAGGATCGCGATCACTATGAAGATCCATTTTAAAATAAGCATTATTTGATCCGTTTTTTACTTACTTCTGAAACTCCAAACTTGCGTACAAGGGCATCGCCAAATGTAGGTGAAATTTGCCCTAAGGCTAAAAGGGGTTTCATGGGACCATTATTCACAATGATTTCGGCACTGTTGTTCTTTATGGCTTTCAATACTGCATCAGCCACGGCTTGTGGTTTGGATGTGCCTAACAGTGCAGGTGGGTCGACGTGGCTGTCATGAAACATGCCGGTGTCAGAAATGTATCCTGGACAAATCACTGAAATACTTACTTTTGTTCCACGCAATTCCTGACGCATACCGTCCGTCCACATAATCAGTCCTGCCTTACTGGCAGAATAAGGTGTATTGTAAGCCATACCCTTTTTCCCGGCTAATGAGGCCACCGTCACAATGTGACCTCCTCTCTCCAACATTGTTGGAAGTAGTAAACGCGAAAGTTCCAGTGGTGCACGAAGATTTACATTCAGTACATCACGAACTTCATCGGCAGAATAATTTTGGTATTTACTGTATCTTTCAATCCCGGCATTATTCACCAGGATATCAATTTCGCCATTAATTGCTGTTGCCTGCTCAACAAGTTCTGATAAACCACTAATATTATTTAAATCAAATGATAAGGTATGAAAAGTTCCACCCTCATTTTCTATTTCAGCTTTTGTTGCATTGAGACCGTCTTCAGAACGAGCCAAACCAATGAGAACAGCTCCTGCATTAGCTAATGTTTTAGCAATATACAGACCAATGCCCCTTGAAGCACCGGTCAGTAAAACTGTTTTATTTTGTATTTCCATTAGCGTAGTACGTGTTCATCCTTAGCGGCTACAACATAAACCATAATAGCCATTGTTGCCGCACTCATTCCCTATGGTCGTCAACTGCTTTTGATACCTTCCGTCTTAAAAATGCTTTAAAAAAAACATTCAAGAATGGAACCAAGCGAAGTTTTCCAGGAATATAAATTGTTTTTTTATTTGTTTCAATGCCTGCAATAATTGCATCGGTACAATCCTCCAGGGTTACGGATTGGCTGGTGTATTTCCGTTTATTTTCTCCCATTTTTTGCCCGTCAGGACCAAAAGCGTTTTCCCTCAATTCTGTATCTTGGATCCAACCCATGATCACTTCAAGAAAGTTTATCTCACCCCGCATTTCAAAATCCAGGGACTCCAGGAATCCGTGAAGAGCATGTTTTGTTGCAGCATACCCGGAATGATTTGGAAATCCCATAAGAGCTTGTGCTGTAGAACAGCTGACAATTAACCCGCTCCTGGATCGTAAATGCGGTATGGCGGCATGGCAGCAATGGACGGCGCCCATGTAGTTCGTCTCCATTAACTTCCGGAAAAAACTCACATCATTCAATTCTTCGAAAGGAGTCCACATACTGATACCTGCATTCAAAACCAGCACATCCAGTTTCCCAAATCGTTCGATGGTTTTTTCAACTAAGGATTGACATTGCTGCAGATTGGTGATATCAGTAGGTACTGATATTGCGGTTCCGCCTTGAGATTTGATCCCTGTGATGACCCTGTCCAGTTTTTCCGCACGGCGGGCAGCACACACCACATGGGCGCCTTTTTGCGCCAGCTTTTTTGAAAGGAATTCACCGATTCCGGAGGAAGCGCCTGTGATTATAAACGTTTTTTCAGATAGGTTCAATTTTATATGTGTATCTAATCGGCGAATACATTATTTCCAATCCCAAAAATATTTTTTGGGTCTTGAACTTTTTTAATATTCTTAATCAGGTCAATACTGGATTGTGATAAGGTGTCGGCCATGAAATCCTTACGCAATTTCCCTACGCCATGGTGGTGTGAAATCGAACCTCCATTTTCCATTATCACTTTCCGTATTTCATGTTCAATAGATCCAAATACATCTTCCGCATGTGGAATGCCCTTCACACTCATTCCCAGCATAAAATAGATACAAACGCCAGTGTGATAAATCTGGGGAATTCGATAGGACATGTAGGGATTTCCCGGAAATTTATGTTTACTGTGGAGTTCGATAAGTTTTTCAGAAGCAGCCTGACAGGTCCCATGGATCTTGCTCCAAGGAACCGAGGTTTCCATGGTTTCTCCAATAACGTGGAAATCGGTAAGAAAATCGCGAACGTAGGCAATTGCGAAGGTTAACATGTAACCCCGCTTTCCATTCTCCGGACCGCCAATGAGCCCACCGTGTTCTTTAGCCAATTTTGATATATTCTTTTCCTGGTATGCCACCTCTTCCCGTGACCCTTCCATTACAAAAGTAGACGCACACATTTGATAAGGATCAAATCCCTTTATATTAATGACCATAAATTTTTTCAAGTTGTCAATATACTTTTTCATTCCTCCGGATTTGGGTTTCAATGCCTGGCCAAAGCGAAACTGCACATTGTCCACGAGACGGACACTGGCTGGTATAAAACTGGTCTTCGAAAGTTCATATAGGAATTTGACTCCTGTCCCCCAGTCTGGGAATACAGCAGAATTATATTTTTTCAATTCCGGTTTTTTATGAAGTTTTAAGATAGCTTTCGTAATCAGGCCCAGGTTGCCCTCGGACCCGAATAAAATATTTTGGGGTGTTATACCGATGGATGCCCTGGTGATTGGGTCTACCTGCTCAATTTTCCAATTGGGTGACACCATGGACACATTTTCAACAATGTCCTCAATATTACCGTAGCGATTCTTTTTCATCCCGCTGGCATTGGTAGCGATCCAGCCGCCTAGGGTCGAAAGTTCAATACTATCCGGTTCATGGCCGACGGTAAACCCCTTTTCTCCCAGTAATTCTTCCAATCGGCTACCAGTGATCCCGGCCTGAACACAGACTCGGCGGTCTTCTTCATTGATCCATTCGATTTTGTCCATGCGGCGAGTATCCAAGGCCACAACCATCCGAGTTTCAGATTCAGGAATTTGCAGTGCACTGCTCACGCTGGTTCCGCCACCAAAGGGGACAAGGCACACATCGCCCTGCTTTGCCAGATTAATAAGCTTAACAGCTTCTTCCTCCGATTCCAGGTAAAACACCATATCCACGTTGCGGCTGATCTCAGTATAAAGGATCTTATACACCTCCTCCGATGTAGTTTGTCCATGGCTGTGGATCAAACGGTCATCGTCACTAAAAGTGTAGCGGTCCTCGGGAAATGTAGATTTAATCTGCTCAACAAATCTTTCATTGATATTGGGTTTCCTAAACGGTTTGTTTTCTACCTCAGGAAGCCTGTCATCGGGGTCAATGGTGATATCCAGCATTTCCTCTACATAAGGTATGAAATCAGGCATATCTGATCCGCACAATTCATAACGGTCACCCACCATTCGGACTGTGCGATCCTCATTGAGGACGAATTTAGTATCCTTGTAACCCCATTTATGTCCCCATGTTGAATGGGTATGTGCAAAGAATTTTTCAGTCTTGGATTTATACAGTTTATCCATAGAATAATTTTCCTTTTTCACGGATTTGGTTCTCTAATTCTGTTGTCATACCCTGGGCTCTTTTGGCCAAATTTTCCTCTGATGAATCTTCTTTATTGTCATTATTAATGAATTGATCTGGATATAGTGGTTTTAGGATATGTACCTGAATACGGGTGGGCCTCATGAAAATTTTATCCTTAGGCCAAGCTTTATGAGAGCCTACGATCAATGCGGGTAAAATAGGAACATTCAGTCGCAGGGCGAACATGGCTGTCCCTTTCCTGAAACTGCGCATCACTCCAGGATTTCCCCGGGTTCCTTCGGGAAACATGATCAAGTTCCTATTGTCAAAAGTCATGAAAGCACCGCAGAGAGAGAGTGTGTCTTCTATAGGAAAATCCCGGACTCCCTCCACTTTGCGATCAATAGGAACCAAGTTCATGACTATATTAACCAGGAACCGTTTGATCCAGTTATCAAACCAGTAGTCCTTTGCTGCCAGCATACCGAAATAATTGAAACTTTTGTTAACAGATGACGCCAGCAAGGCTACATCCATATGGCTATTATGGTTACAGGAATAAATGAAAGATGTATCGGGAATATTTTCCCGGCCATAGACCTTTAAGGGAGTGTACCAGAGAAAAATAAATTTACTATACAGGTAGAAAAGTTTTTTCCAGATACGAAAAAAGACGGGTTGTTTCTTGACCAAATAGGAATATTTAGGATTCTCAAGAACGTTTGCCTGCTCCATTTACCTTCGACCGTATTTTATGTGCGCCATGGCAAATGTGTCAGAAGCAATGGCGGACATTAAGGAAATTTCCAATGCCAGTGCGGATGCACCAATAATCTCCGCCAGTTTCCGGGAGGAATATTCACCATTTTGACATCCCAGCAATTCCAGATTTTGCTGCTGGGGAAGGAGGCGGGTGCCGCCGCCTACTGTTCCCACTGTGAGAGATGGCAGAGTCAGCCTGCATTTCATACCGTGATCCACTGGTTCAGTCTGGAAATGGCCAATGGAATTTTCAGCTACACAGGCCGTATCCTGTCCGGTGGCAAGATAAATTGCAGTCAGTGCATTAGCAATATGAAGATGGCATCCTGAGGTACCGGCCATAGTGGTGATGGTGGGGCCTAACTGCTGGAATTGTTCCACATCCTTGGGATGGATACCCAGGATCCGTTTCATGACAGAATGGGTAAGTGTGGTCTCCGCTAAAACGGTGTGTCCCCGTCCCATGATCATATTGCGGGCTGATGCTTTTTTATCACTGTTGAAACCAGACTCAAGGATGAATTCACGCCCGGTTTGTTCCTTAATGTAGTCGCAAGCAACTTTGGCTGCTAAGGTGACCATATTCTGTCCGGCGGCGTTTCCAGTATATAGAACCATATCCAGAATGACATAATTCTGGACCGGATATTGATCAATCCTTAACAGTTTTCCATATTGGGTAGTGGATTCAGCTACTTTTTTAATATCGTTAAAATGCTCATCCACCCAGCTCATGAATTCAATGGAATCGTTTAAATTATCGAAAATGAATACTGGTGCCCGGGATAATTCCTGTTTTACATGGCGGACCCTAATTCCACCGGAAACAGAGGAGGCATACATCCCACGGGTCATGGAAATGGCCAGAGTACCTTCCAGAGTACAGATGGGGACAAAAAATTCACCTTTTGCATAATGTCCATCCAATTGCAGAGGGCCAGCGATCGCCATTGGGATTTTCATATATCCAATATGGTTTTCGATAATACCCTTTAGCTCTTCGGGTTCGTTAACCGGCGAATCTTTGTAATTGAAACCGGTCTTATCCTCGATCCATGTGACCCGCTTACCTGTATCATCGGAATGATAGCCACTGGGAATCTTTGATCTATTGTTATTTTTTTGTTTAGCCATAGCTTTAAATATACCTGATTTTAACCCAAAAAAAAGAATAAAGAAAAAATGGACATAGTGTTTTTTGGGATCATTTTTTGTTTAAAGAACTTAGGATTTCTCTATAAATCAGTAAAATAGTTTTATTTTGTATTTCTATTAACGTGGCAAGCGAACATCCATATCAGCCACAACGTACGCCATGATCGCCATAGATGCTACACAGCGGTTGAATTCATCTTCATCCAATTTGTCAATGGCATCTGCGTTGGTGTGGTGATACCAGAAATATTTCGAGCCATCCACTCGCAAGCCCATTCCTGGCACACCTTCCCTCATAATGGGACCGATATCAGCACCACCACCGCTGTCGCCAATAAAATTAGAACCAATAGGTTCGAGAAGAGTTGCAATATCCTGTACTATATTACGAGCTGCATCGGAACCCGTAAACCCAAATCCTTCCGGGCTAAATACACCGCCATCTGATTCAATGGCCAAAATATGATCATCTAATTCATCTAAATGGTCATCGCGATAGGCATTACCACCGCGAATTCCGTTTTCTTCGTTGGTCCACATCACGACACGTATGGTGCGTTTTGGTTGTAAACCCAATTCTTTCATTAATCGAACTGCCTCCCATGCCGCTAAACATCCACCTCCATCGTCCATGGCGCCCTGGCCTACATCCCAGGAATCAATATGACCGCCCA
>PAWC01000018.1 GCA_002713385.1 Fidelibacterota bacterium | reverse complement strand
AAATCCTTGATGGAAAGTATTCCAACCATCTCATCCTTTTCTTTTACTCCCAAATGGCGAATGTTTTTATTACGCATGCATTCGTAGGCTTCTTCCATTGGGCGGTCGGCATCCAGTGTGATTATGGGGTTATTGGCAATCATGGATACAAGGGTGTGATCCGGGTCCAGAATTTTTGCGGCAAATTTCCGGGTCAAATCGGTATCAGTCAATATCCCGGTATAGTTCCCACTTTCGCCAATAAGGATTGAGCTGATGGAGTGGTGGCGCATTTTTTGCGCGGCTTCCCTAATGGAGGCCGTGGGCTCAACGGCAACCATAGACTCTTCCATGAAAAAACGAATTTCGTCCATAAATAACCCCGTAATTATTTTTTTAAGCACGTTACTTTATTAAGGTTAACCAAACTGGATGGGAATTTCAATAGGCCTGGGTTTTTTGTTTTTTTGGGGGGTGGGGACTTTTAGATAAAACACCCTTCAGGCGTGAAGGTGTGGGCGGGTATTGATATGCCGGTTTAGCGCTTGGTGTAAAATAAGGCTACAAGGTGTCTTAAATGTTTCCACCAGAACTTCAGCTTCATGCTTTCGATTTGAAACCGAACCCAAAAATGCATGTTGCGTTGTGATTTGACCAGAAACATTCTTTTTTACCTTTCAAAAAACCATCTATCAGATAAAAGAAAACCGACTTCTTGGCACAACCCCCGCTCGGACCGCTTTCAGTATCGTCCCAAGCGGGTTCTTAAGTTCTTAACGGTTTTGTGTAGCTGTGGACTTTAAATAAAGATAGAAAAAAAACAAAAAAAACACTTGAAATTCAAATAGTTATTGATAAGGAAGGGGGGCACTGGGAATGGTGAAGGAGAATTTGGGGCAAGAATATGTTGCGTTTAAATAATAAGGCTCACTTTGCCACTTTTAAGGTCATAAAATGCGCCGATGATATCTATATCACCTTCTTCATATCGAGCCGTCAAAATAGGATCTTCCGTGCGTAACCTTTCTACGCCAATTTTTACGTTTTCTTTTGCGACAACATTTACCCAGTCGGGGGATTGTTTCTTTAATCTATCCAATGCGGGTTTTATGGCCTGCACCAGACTGCCGATTTTCCCCGGTGGCTGACCTCCTTTGATGGTTGCATCCACGGCCCCACATTGGGAATGTCCCAAAATCATCAACAACCTGACATTAAGGTGTTCCACGGCATATTCCAGGCTTCCAACAAACATTTCGTTGACCGCATTGCCAGCCACTCGCAAAACAAACAGGTCACCGAGGCCCTGGTCAAAAATGATTTCAGGGGAAACTCGTGAGTCCGCGCATGTTAATATTGCTGCAATTGGCTTTTGGCCATTGGCCAGTTCAAGACGATGTTCGAAAGATTGATTGGGGTGTAACGCACCTCCGGTAATATAACGTTGGTTGCCCTCTAAAAGCTTTTTGATAATATTTTTCTGTCCCATTGAATTCAGATTTCCTTGAGCTATTAATTAATTTCCCGCCATGCTTTGAGTAAGGGAAAATATAAGGCTTTTTTAATAGGGCGTTTCTCGCCATATTTCCTTAACACCATTTCATAGCGGTCCAATTGGTGTTGGTAGCGTTTTACCTCATTTTCCAAAAAGATTTCAAGATTTTTTCCTTTTCCTTTATGGGTTCCGGTTTTGTAGTCAATGATCCATCTAACTCCTTCGTCAACGAATGTGCGGTCAATAACATTTCGGATATACCGATTATCCTGAAAGAAGGTCAGGGGATACTCGGAATGGGCGTCTTCATGTGGAGCCAAAATCCAGAATCCCCTTTCATCCTCTAGTATGTTGGTGAGGCCCAATAGTCCTGACTTTGTCGCTTCTTCAGCCAAGTCGAGGGGTAACCCTTCCCCCAGAAGAGCAGATTTGAGTTTTGATTTCAAGTTTTCAATTATTTCTTTAGGTTTGCTCTCCAATTTTTCTTCAGCTAAACTTTGCAGGCAACGGTGTAAGACATTTCCCAGGCAACGCGCTGTATTTCCTGCCCAGTAGTAGCCAGGCTCAATATATTTTTCATCTTCAATATCAACCGCCTGTCCTTCAAGGATGGAATCAGCCGGGACTGGAAGTGAAAAATTCGTGGGCAGGCGATGAATGGAATGCATTGGGGGATCTATCGCTGTTTGCTCATGTTTAGCTGGGCTCGGTTGGGTAATTTCATTCAGCTTGTCCAGCCATTCTTCCTTGATGTGAGGCCAGAGTTTATTTAGTAAGGATTTGGAATAGGGTTTCCATACTTCCTTTTTTGAAGGTTCCAAATGGCCAAAAAGATGCAGTTGGATTTTAGCTCTAGTCGTGGCGACATACAGAAGCCTTAAGGTTTCATATTCTTCTTTTTCCTTATTCAGGTCCGCTAAAAATTCGTAGAGAGGTGAAGGATCCCCGCCTTTTTCCTCAATAGGGGCGAGTAATAAATCATCGCCGTGTGGCATCCAGTAAACCAGGCGCTTTTCATCAGCTTTGGTGCGTTTGCCGAGACCCGGCAAAATAACAAAATCAAACTCCAGGCCTTTGGCCTTGTGCATGGTCATGATCTGTATGGCATTTTCGGGAACCGCTGAAGGGCTGGCATAAAGACTTGTAAGGATTTGATCAAAATTTTCGAATTGTTCTTCCTGTCCGGAAGCTATGATTTCTTCAACTTTATTGAAAAATACCTCAATGTCATCGGGGTTAGTTTCCTGCAGGCAGGCAGGTCCCCCCAGCCTGATCCAGCAGGCTTCCAATACATCACGGAAATTTTTGTCGGCGCAATCGTTTAAAAAAAGCTGAATAGTGCCAGCGAGATTTTCTGCCCGTTTTTTTCCGTCTGCACTAAGAAGTTCCATGCGGGAAGGATTGTTCAACAGGAACCAGACAGGCGTTGTGGCATCCAGTTCGACCAACGCATGAATATCCGTCAATGATAAGCCGCACCAGGGTGCTCTTAAAATAGATAGCCAGGCGGTTCGGTCTCCAGGAAAACGTAGAGCCCGAAGCAGGGAAAGCAGGTCTAAAATGGCCGGCCGGTCGGTAAGAGAGTCGATGGCTTCAGCCTTAAACGGAATATTTGATTCGTTGAAATGCTTCACAATGGAAGTAAGATGAGCTCGCCCTCGGACCAGAATTGCGATGCTCTTGTCTGGATGCCGGGATTGCAGATCATTGACCAGATGTGTGATCTTCCCAGCTTCTTCCTCGGCAATAGCCTGCCTGTTCGGCTGGTGTGGTACAGGGTGATACACCACTCCGGGGTAGTTGCTTTCTGGCAATACCGCTGACGACTTGGTATAGGAAATAGCTCCCAGATCAGGATCATTATGTTTCGGAAATATTTTCTGAAAGCAGGCATTGACCCAATCCACTAGTTTTTTTTGTGAACGGAAGTTGGATTCCAGTGACAGGGTCTTTAAAGGCAAAGACCCCAATCCTCGTTTCTGTATCTTGATGAATAGCCCTACCTCGGCATCTCTGAACCGGTATATAGATTGTTTGGGATCGCCAACAATGAACAGGGTTTTGCTATCCTCATCGCTCCATTCGGCGGTGAGTTTACGCAATAACTCTTCCTGTTTGTAAGAGGTGTCCTGATATTCATCCACCAGAAAATGATGGATTTTGCAATCGAGATAAAAAAGTAAATCAGTGGGGCGTTCTTGCCCATTCTCGTCCCTGTGAACCAGACCGTTGATGGCGGAAAGGGAAATTTCTGTGAAATCGGTGATCTGCCTGGATGAAAAAACTTTTTTCAGACTTTTATTGATCTCCGCCAGAAGGCGGATGGTGGATTTAAGCAAATCCCACTCGCTGTCGGTGAAATGACCTCGAGGAAGTTTTTTTACTCTGGCCAAGGCAGGCAAAAGAGTAGGGTTCTCTTGAAGTGAGTCCACCAACTGCACAAACTCATTTTTCATTTTTTTGGCTTCATCATTTTTTCCTGGAGGGAAACCTAACTTAACATTTGCTTGTTTCCTGTAGGCAGGAAGTTTGTCCTGGGTCAAAAAAAGATGAGCCAACCCTTTCCAGATTTTCAGACTGTCGATTGTGGTGTCCGGAAAGCTCAGGAGATTTGCAAGACAGGCGCATGGGTGGGACGGATTATCAANATTCCTGCCGGAGTAGTTGGCGATCTGTAATATCTTCTGTTGGATTTCCGGGCAGAACAAGTCTTGTAATTCGCCCATGCGTGACTGAATCAAACCTNCCATGGTTTGTTCTAGGTCTTGCCGGGCGCTGTCATTCAAAGGATGTGTTTCCAGGTTATCACGCGGGTCAAAAAAGGAGATCATCCATTGGTCTCTTTTTTCCAAAAGCTGGACGATTCTTTTTATGAAGTCTTCCTTGGAGTTATCTATGTGCCGCAGAATATTNCTGACCAGCTCACCATAGGGATTGGTCTCGTTTTCCGTCAGGCTCAGGATGATTCTTGCTGTTTCACGGTAAAGGTTTTTGGCATTTTCCTGGATGTCTAAATTTGTTCCCATCCTGGATAATAAAGGCATGCGACGGGTTAAAGAGGAACAAAATGAGTCGATGGTCACGATTCGCAGACGAGCGGGATTATCCATCAATTGCCATTCTCGCAAACGATCTTGCTCAAGAACTTTTTGCGCCAATTCCCAGGTGATTTTGTGATGACTTTCTTCTGGGCGCGGAGAACCTCCGCTGGTAGCTTGCAATGGCTTTTTACTGCTAGCAATCGCTCCTCCCGGCTCAACGAGCCCTTGCTCATTGCCTCCACGGCTAGTGGGGGTTTGGGCTTCCGTGAGGGCCGAAAGAATTCTTTCTTTCATTTCAGCGGCGGCTTTTCGGGTAAACGTCATCGCCAAAATTTCTTCCGGGTAGTTTGCCAGCCCCAATAGTTTCAGATAACGCTGGATGAGCAATTCGGTCTTGCCAGATCCCGCCGGAGCCTGGACAATAAAGGACTGGTCAGGTTCCAAGGCTTGCCTTCTTATTTTTTCGTCAGCAAGTATCAAAGGGCATCCTCCGAGATTTCCAAATTTGCGCTTTTATTTATCCTGCAAAGGGAGCTGAACTCGCAATGTCGACAGGGTTCTCCCTCGTTGATAGGAAAAACTTGATGATTTCCCCGCAAAAAATCATCGGCTATACGATTCAAATTATTTTTCCAATACTCCAGTAGTTCCTCCCAGGTTGAGTATTCGGTTTCCTTGGTGAAATCGTAATTTTTAAATTTCCCCAGTAGCAAGCTGGAAAGGGCGGTGCCCTTGAACTCCGGTTTGCCGAGTGCCAAGTGTCCATAAGCCAAGCCGACAGGAGGTTTGGCCGCCGCGTAAAGCGGCAGTTGTGGGGCGCGTATTTTTTCTGCAAACCACTCTGCCGGTTTCGCCTCTCTTCCAGTTTTGTAGTCGATTAATAACAAACCTTTTTCGGGGATTTCATCAATGCGATCGATCCGTAATCGAAGTTTAAGTCCAGAAAGGTCTATGGAAATGCTTTCCTCGCTGTGAAGCACTTTAAACTCGGGTCTTTCCATCTCTACGTTGAGTAGCCAGTCATGGATGACGCGCACGTTTCGTTCTATTTCAAGTTTGTTAAATTGTGTTTGGCCGGCAGTGCGTTTTGAAACTATTTCAAGGGCTTCCTGCACACATTCTTTAATGCGTTTTCCCAGGAGGCCTTTCTGGAGGTCTAAAAGATTTTTCAGGTTGCGCGTTTTGTCCCAGAATAGTTCCAGGGCTTTATGGATCAGGTTTCCNCGATCCAGATTGTCAAAATCAATTTCAGGAGCCGGGTAGCGTTCGCTGTTCAAACGATGGCGGGCAAAAGCACGAAAAGGGCAATCCACCTGATCTTTGATCAGGGCATATCCAGANGAAATACCATGTGTCTCATATTGGTTTTCTTCGGAATTTGTAACTCGAAAAAATGTGGGTTCCGTGAATTTCTCCAATGCGTTCATGTTCCGAATTTGATCTTTGATTCGGTTGGAGGGGTAAGACACTTTTTCAGCCTCAGGAAATCGTTTTAAGAGAGGGCTCATTTCCAGGTCCATGTCTCCTTCGTGCAGGGGGAAGCTGAAATGAACATCTGGTGANGCCATCAAGAGGCGATCCAAGGATTGCTGCGCAAATTTCAATTCTCTCTGTGGGTTGGAACGTGGGATGGAATATTTATTCCTGATCTCATAGGGAATGAAAGGATTGGGTTCAGGATGGGCGGGGAGCGCTTCGCTTTGGCAACCCATGACCCACAAATGGTCAAATTGCATTCCGGAGGATTCTAGGAGACCAATCACCTGAATGGAATGCTCCGGTGTCTTGGTCTGAAAAAGTTTGTTTCGGGTTATATGGGTCAGATGGTTTAAAGCTTCCAGCCTNGGTATGGGACCCAGGATCTGGTTCAGGGAACAGAGTTGATTCAAGCAATCTTTCCAGGCTTCAAAAGNCTGATGCCGCTTCGATAAAATAGATTGTTTATCATTGCCTGGTGCCGATTTCCCCGGCCAACCTGTGGTTTTCAAAAATTCCGNCAGTTCCTCTGCCCATTTTCCTGGCATTAGCTTGCGGTTGTTCTGAACCCAGGATATTAAACCCTCTGCCAATTGGTTTACTTGCGGAATACTGCCATAAATTAATTGGAATCGTTCGAGAGGGATGNAGAGAACTCTTTTTTTTCTCAGGTTGCGCTCCAGATTTGATATCTCGCTGGTAGGTGGAAAAGCAAAGCCAAAAAATGGGCTCTGGATGATGGACAGGAATGTGCTAACGGGAACGGTGGAGGTTTTCACGTTCAACAGGTCCAGCGCCAGTTTGATCATGGGCTCCTGGGATAAGGGAGGAGCTAACGAAATGTTAAAGGGTAAATCCTGGTCATTTAGACTAAAAATGGTTTCAGGAACCAGTTCCGCCGTCAACTCGCGTTTAAGAAGTGTGCGATATTTTTCCAGTTCCGGTACTACGATGCCGACACGTTTTCCCGGCTGAAATATTGACCTTACCCAGCAGGCACAGGCTTGCGCTTCGCCCTGCCGGTTTTCATATTCCCCGACATTTACGTTTTCGTCATTCAGCCTTTCCATCCTTTGCGTAANGGTTTCAGGGTCCGGTACCGGTGAGAGGAAATCAACACGGGTTCCCTTTTCCTGAAGAAAGCCGAGAAAATATTTCAATTGCGGACTTTGTTCTTCAAATCCCATTACTCGAAGAGAAGGTGGCAGGGGTATTCTTTCATCCTGCATGGAGTTTCTCACTGCATCCATGAGCATGCAGGGGTCCAAAGCCCCCAGCGAGGAAAGGCGGCTTTCATATTTCCCTGTCCACCTCAGGAAGGCCTTCGCCTCATCGGTTTGTTCATAGAGTTTGGCATCTCGGGGCAGGCGGTATTCGTGAAGCAAAGAAAAAGCCTTGCTGGTTTGGCTGGCGACTCCCTGCAAGTGAAGGAGATCTAGGCGGGCCGAGTCCTGATTTATGATTTCTTCCCAGATTTTTTCGCATTGCAGTTCACTGAGGAGATATTTTTCAGGCCATGATTCGAGCCACACATTTTTCAACCAGGATGACAAGGGGAGTATCGGTGGAGTCTGCCAGGCTTTCTTCCCAGCTTTCTTTTTCTGTTCATCGTGTTCAAGCAAAAGCCAGCGGGCCAGCCGGGCGTTGACAGTTAGGGTGAGAGGAATTTCAACAGTTGCGGGTGACAATGGATTGGTCATAAGTTGGGAAATATTGATGGTTCCCCGGGAGGGGACCGGGCAAGGGCTTACTCAGCCAAGATAACTCTTTGTTAGCCAGCGAAAGCGATTGCAATTTTACCCCTCCGGGGCATGAAATTTATGGAGGCGGGGTATCACAGCCACCGGCGGCTCGCCGGCGCCTAGTGGTTAAGGGGTATCCTGAACCCAGACTTCGCCCTTGGAGGTGGTTTCGCGTTTCCAGATTGGAGTGGTGCGTTTGAGTTCAGCGATTGCCCACTCACAGGCCTTGAAGGTTTCTTTCCGGTGTTCTCCAGCCGCAACGATCAAAACAATGTTTTCACCGATGTCTATGGGGCCGATCCGGTGAATGATGCTCATGTCAATGATTCCGAAATCCTTAATGGCCTTTTCCCGAATCTCTTCCAGCTTTTTTTCCGCCATTTTNGGGTAATGCTCNAAATTAAGNTNGGTNATATTTTCACCCTTTGAAAGCTCNCTCCCGGTTCCCAAAAANGTAGTGATGCCNCCGATNTTGCGNGAAACTTTTTTCATGNCTTCGATTTCATCGGTAACGGAGAAATCTTCTAACTGGATACGTATTTTAGAGTCGGTAGTGGTGCTCATGATATTGTCCTTNTTATTTTGTCCCGCCCGANAACGGNGGAAGAAATGCNACNTCGTCNCCATCGTGGATAATGGTATCGACAGAGGCCATTTCCTGATTAATNGNGANCAAGACTTTTTTCTCCCGGATCATCTCTCCCATTTTCGGCNCTGTTTTAGNAATNATATCACTCAATTGGTCTANNGTAATTGGGTTTTCAATATCCAAANGGTCTTCTTCTTTTTCGGCAATGGATTTCAGGCTGGCAAAATATTTAAGAGTTATCATTTTCCNGCCTCNACCGCTTCTTTATCAAAGGTTCCCGATTTGCCGCCNGATTTGTGNAGCAATCCGATACNATTGAAANNCATGCCCCGGTCAACGGCTTTGCACATGTCNTAAATGGTGAGNANGGTCATNGAAACNGCNGTNANGGCTTCCATCTCCACNCCGGTTTGCCCAGTTACTTTAACCGTGGCGTTGACGGTGATGGAACACAATCCCGTCTCCGGGTTCGGTTCCTGGTTTATCTGGAAACTGATATCTATGCCGGTTAGGAGCAGGGGGTGGCACATGGGAATGATTTCATGGGTGCGTTTTGCTCCCATGATCCCCGCGACTTGCGCTACTGCCAGCACATCGCCTTTTTTGATCTGTCCTTCTTTAATCAGCTGTAGGGTTTCCGGTCGCATATGCACCTCTCCGGTAGCCACCGCTTTTCGGGAAGTATGGTCCTTGTCGGACACATCGACCATGCGGGCACGGCCTTCCTCATTAAAATGCGTCAATGGATTGTTCATAATGCCAATTGTACCGCAACAACCCACTACGTGGGAGGAAAATTTAATTAATCAATTGATAGAATAAAATTAATTTTGTTTACTTTTTAGCCTTGCTTATTATTCCTATCATCAGCCGGTTCATAGAGGCCCAGTATATTTCCATCCGGGTCTTGAAAATGAGCCAGTTTCCCGTAGGAATGAATTTCTATGTTTCCCACCAGTGCGGTGTCCAGCTCCTTCAATCTAAGTACAAAGCCTTCAATCGGCTGGGCAAGAAAATAAACCGTGGCTCCAGCAGGGGAAGGGGCTGAGGAAGTCTTTTGCAAAGCCAGCCTTTGCCCACCCAGTTCAAATTCTGCCCAATCTTCCCTGTGAAACAGGGGTTCCTTTCCCAGTACCTTCTGGTAGAATTTTACAGCCCTGTCTAAATTTGTAACCGGATAGGAAATGAACGCGATTTTTGCCTGCATGTCGGAAACCCTGCCTTGTGTATTAATGAAGGACGCCTCTAAAGATTGCTTTTGGCCATGAGCAACCCTTATAAAAATAAGGGTTGCGAGTTGTCTTAGAGAAAATTATAGAATAAATAGAGATACCCTGAAACAATTCGGAGTCTAAAACTTGTCACTGTTAAATATAGGGCTGGTTTTGTTATCCAGCCTTTTGCATTCTGTCTGGAATATATTGACCCAGACCAGTAAAAATTCCCAGTACTTTTCCGGATTGAAAGGGATTTGGATCATGGTCATGGCCCTGGCCGCCTACGCAGGGTTTGGAATAGCTCCCTTGAATAACGAGATTATTTTTTGGGGTGTGCTTTCTGGAATTATACACGGTGTGTATATACTTTGCCTCTCACGGGCCTATTCGACTGCTGATCTTTCCTATGTTTATCCCATTGCGCGATCCGCACCTGTATTCGTACCGGTTTTTGCTTGGTTTTTGCTCGATGAGCGCCTGAATATTTCCACGTTTCTGGCGATTGGAATAATCCTGACAGCTATTTATATCCTTCACTTTGAAGGGCACCTTATAAAAGGATTTAAAAACCTGATTGCGGCTGTCCACCATCAGGATTTGCGTTGGGCATTTATTACTCTGGCGATGGTGGTCAGCTATAGCCTGGTAGACAAAAAAGGAATGAATGCCTTTTTAAGTCATTTACCGGATCAGCCCTTCGTCAATGGGATTACCTTCTTTTTCATTGAGGCGACACTCGGATTTTTTCTCTGTAATGTGTATCTTTTTATCAAACACCCCGCAAAAGATATTTTGCTTACATGGAAAAGTGAATGGAAAAAAGCCATCCTTGCTGGGACGGCTACTTTAGGTTCTTATGGCCTGATCTGTGTGGTGCTTCAGTTCGAGGCGCTGAGTGCGATTGTCACCCTTCGCCAGGTCAGCGTATTGATGGTAGTCTATTGGGGATGCTGGAAACTTAAAGAATCATTTGGTCCGCAACGCCTGTTGGCTGGAGCGCTGATCCTGACGGGCATATTTTTGATCGGCACCCCCCCTTAGCCCCCTGGCGGGGGAGGCAGATAGCAATTGCTCGTTGCGCCGAGAGCATTGTTGCTAGCGGTAAAAATCCATTGCTAGTTGCCACCGGCGGCTCGCCGGGCTAGCGGTTTATTAAAAAAAATTAACCCCATATGTTATTAAGAGCCCGATATAATAAAACAAATTGATTTAGATATTTCCTGATAAATTTGGAGGTTGGTTGTGAATCGGATTACTAAATTTCTAAAAACCGGGTTGCTTCTGGTTTTATGGATCGTATTTTTTGTTTCCGCCGCTGAAGCGGTAAAAGGAGACAAACGCAAAATCCAGACCCTCTCCCTGGAAAACGGCCTGGATGTTCTCTTGGTTTCGGACCCGGATGTGCATCGTAGCGCCGCGGCCTTATCGGTAGGCACAGGTTATTTGTATGACCCGAAAGAAAAAGCGGGGTTGGCCCATTATCTGGAGCACATGTTGTTTCTGGGCACAAAAAAATACCCCGAAGTAGGTTCCTATAAAAAATTTCTCGACTCGCATTCGGGAGGGTCGAATGCCTACACTTCAGGAAACATGACCAACTATTTTTTCCAGGTATCACATAATGGATTTAATGAAGCCCTGGATCGCTTCAGTGATTTTTTCAAGGCTCCCTTGTTCGATAAGACCTATACGAAGAGAGAAGTCAAAGCTGTTAACAATGAACACGAAAAAAACAAACTCAATGATGGATGGCGTGGGAATTATGTGGCCGGCCTGATGTCGGAGCCGGGTCACCCGCTTGCAAATTTTGGTACCGGCAACCAGAAAACCCTGGCCGGAGACAATCGCCCCGCTTTGCTTGAATTTTATAAACGTTATTATGCGGCTTCCAACATGAAGCTGTCTCTCATCTCCAGCATGCCGATGGAAATTCTTTCCGGCATAGCAAAGAAATATTTTTCGGCTATACCAGACCGGCCTGTTAAGGTTCCCGCAATATCCCCTGAATTCAGGAAACCGCTCCAAGGACAGTACCGACTGTTGAAAATAAAAACCATCAAAGATGTCCGTTCTCTGGAAATTGATTTTCCCACCATACGACTGGTGGACCATCAGGCCAGCAAGCCGGCATCTATCGTAGGTTCTGTTCTGGGGCATGAAGGAAAGGGTTCCCTGCTCTCCAAGTTGAAAGAAGAGGGACTGGTTTTAAGCCTCAGCGCCGGAGGGGGAAACAGTCATCCTGATATCAATTCGTTTGGTATCAATATTTCCCTGACCGTAAAAGGACTGAAAGAATATGAGCGGATTCTTGAATTGGTTTTTGCTTATATTCAAATGATCCGGGAGCATGAGTTTGAGGAATACACTTTTAAAGAAACCCAGGCNATGGCCCAAATCGATTTTGATTGGAAAAACCCGAATGAGGGCATGGGGTTTGTTGCGGGTAAAGCCGCGTTGATGCAGAACTATAAACTGGATCAGGTGGAAATACTCCCTTTCCTTTATACAGAATATGAACCTTCAGCCTATAAAGCGGTTTTGGATACATTGACCCCTGAAAACGCAATGGTGGTGTTGAGCTACAATTCAGCCGATACCGATAGCAAAGTGCCGTACTACGATGCCGAATATTCTTTGCAGAAAATAGGCGGAAAGGCTTTCAAGAAGTTATCTCACCCGGTAAAGGTGAAAGGTACTTTTTACCCCGAGAAAAATNATTTCATTCCTTATAACTTGAAATTGGTGGAGGAATATCCGCACCTGGTGAAGGATGACGATCTGGCAAAGGTCTGGTTCAAATATGACCATCGTTTCAAACAGCCGAAAATAGCCTTGACCTTCAGAATCGAAACCGCAAAAGTTTATCGCAGTCCTAAAAATCTGGAACTTGCAAAGTTATATGAAGCCATNATGCAGGAAGGATTGAATGAACTGGTGTATCCCATTCAAATGGCGGGATTGTCCTATGGTCTATCCATACAAAAAAAAGGAGTACTCCTGAGTCTTGGCGGCTATTCAGAACGTATTGGCGATTTGATTAAGCTGGTGACCAAAAACCTGAAAGAAGTGAAGGTGGATGAACAAAAATTCGCTAATATTAAAGAAGCCATGATACGCGGATTGAAAAATCGCAAACTCGGTCAGGCCTATTCACGCGGAGGGTATTACAACTGGTTGATGCTTCTCCAGGACCAGTATACCGATGAGGAAAAACTATCAGCACTGANCCCGATCACTTTGAATGATGTCAAGGCTTATGCTAAAACACTTTATGACAAAGTGTATATTACCGGAATGATTCATGGTAACTGGTCCGATAAAGAAGCCTTGGAAAGCGTGGACATCCTGCTATCTGCTTTGGGCAGCAAACCGCTTCCTGAAAACGAGCGGTTCGAGCAGGTGGTGGAAGTCATGCCTGAGGGAAAGCGGTTCCGGTTTAGCCGTGAGGTGGAGGATAATAATAATTCGCTGGCCTACGCTATCCAGGTCGGCGAGAAAGATTTTTCTCTCCTGGCCAAGACTTCGATTATAGCTTCTATTGTAGAAAGTGATTTTTATACCCAAATGCGCACCAACCAGCAATTGGGATATATTGTATGGAGCTTTAGTCAGCGCATTGAAGANAGAATATTTTTCCGGTTGGTGATCCAGTCTTCTACTTACGGTCCTTTTGAATTGAGCAAGCGGGTCAACGCCTGGTTGGCGAGTACTGAAAAGCTTTTCTCTAAATTGACCGACCAGGAATTTGAAAGGCATCAGCAANGTTTAGTCGTTGCGCTGGAAAAGGAAGGCGACAGTATCGGCGCAGTTGCGGGAGACCTTTACTCTCTTGCTACGGATGAAAAAGGGGACTTCCGTTTTAAAAAGAAGCTGATCCTGGCGATGAAGGGCCTCAAAAAAGAAGATGTCTCCATTTTAGCGGTAAAAATATTCCGCGACGATGGCACCCCACGGCTTGAAGTATTAATGAGAGCCAAGGGAAGTAAAGAAAAGGTGCCGGCAGGGGTCATCACAGAAGTCAGCCAATTTNCCACCCACTAGGCCCGGCCAAGCGGCTGGTGGCAATGGNCCCCTTTGTTGAAAGACTCAAGCCTNATCATTTAAGGGGTTGATGGCTGGGGTGATTTATATTATTTCAGAGTTTTACCGAAAAAAAATTATGAAACTCGGAGCTATTTTTAAAAGAGGGGCCAATCTTCTCAAGCTGGGGGTTGCCGCAAGAAAGTTGCGTAAGTCCACGACGGAGGACCAGCGCCATTGGGCGCAGAACTACCTCATCGAACTGCTGGGCCNGTCGAGAGGTCTGCCCGCCAAAATCGGCCAGTTCATAACGATAGACTCAGGCGATCAGGCCCTTAGGGAATCCCTCAACAATTCCATGGAACCCATGCCTTTTGAAGAGGTCGTGGAACTGCTCGAAAAAGCCTATGGCAAACCTTGGNACACGATCTTTAAAAAATTGGAGAAATCTTGTAAGCCCGCATCGCTGGGCCAGGTGCATTTTGGCAAACTTAAGGATGGTACAGAAGTAGCGGTGAAGGTACAGTATCCTGACATCGCAAGCACGGTGGAAGCGGAGATGGACCTCATGGGCTGGCTACCCAAAGTGGGGCCGGTGGCTAAATGGGGATTCAAAATGGATGGCTACCGTGACGCCTTCTGGCATAATTTCAGCGAAGAACTGGACTACTGCATTGAGGCGAAGCATCAGAAAAACTACCGCCAGAAAATTCCGCCGCTGGAACGCATTGTNNTTCCCGAAGTCNTCAGCGATTTAACCCAGCCTACAGTACTGGTGCAAAAAAAGGAAGAAGGGTTCAGTCTGGATAAAGCCGAAACCATGATGCCAGCGCAGAAGCAGGCTATGGGGCGGTTACTGCTCCAGCACTATCTCCATATGCTGTTTCGGCACGGGTTTGTCCATGCCGATCCGCAGCCGGCGAACTTCGCTTTCCGACAATATAAAAAAGATTATTTTGTTTTGGTTCTTTACGATTTTGGCAGTGTTCTGGAGATTCCGGATAATGTCCGGCTGGCACTTTTAAGAATCATCCTGGCTCTACGTGACCGGGAGAACCTGGACCCGGTGACCTGCCTTTCGGCTCTGGGCTTTGATGCGGAAAAACTAAAAGACCTGCGCCCGACTCTTCCGGCCCTGATGTCTGTTTTGTTCGAACCGTTTTTGGTCGAAGCTCCCTACCATGTTAAGGACTGGAGAATGAGCGAACGTTTTGACCAGATAGTAGGAGAACTGAAATGGTGGTTCCGTTCTGCCGCACCTCCTAAACTGATATTCCTGATGCGGACTTTGCATGGCTTGACCACCATGTTAAGACGGCTGGATGTTCCGCTTCCCTGGCAGNTCATCATGGATCAAATGTTGTCCGATATTTATCNCCANGCGAGGGCATTGACCTTGCCGGAAGTGGATTCCAAAGGCCCGGTGTTTGATTCCATAGCCCGCTACTTGAAAGTTCATGTGGTAAAACCCAATGGCAATAAAGTCAGCCTCACCATGCCAGGCCGATGCGCCGATGATATTGAAGGAATCATGGATGAACCCGTTAAAGAATCTATCCTTCGACAAAATATCGACTTGCAATCCATTCAAGACAAAGCCCGGAAATCAGGTTTTATTTCCCAAATCCTGTTTGAACTTCACGACGAAGAACGCGATATGAAAGTCTGGTTGGAATAATCGCTAGGCGCGAGGCCAATGAAAACCCTTTGTGAACGGGGGCGGGGGGGAGTGGTTGTGTCATGCTGAGTTGCCGTGGTATTTGTCCTTAACTTTCGTGCCCCGCAGGGGTAGAAGCATCTAGCTTTGGATATACAATGAAAATATGGGTGGATGCAGATGCTTGCCCCAGGGCGATCAAAGATATTTTGTTCCGGGTGGCGGACAGGACAGAAATACCGGTGACATTGGTTACTAATCAGGGATTACGTATACCGGACTCCGCTTATATTAATTTAATCCGAGTAGGGCAGGGAGCAGATATCGCCGATGACGAGATTGTAAATAAATGCCAGGTCGGGGATTTAATCATCACAGCGGACATCCCTCTTGCGGCCCGCATTGTAGAAAAGGGGGCACTGGCCCTCGACCCGCGCGGAAAGATATACGACAAAAACAATATCGGGCAAATATTGGATATGCGCAATTTTATGGACACTTTACGCGGTAGCGGCGTCGAAACCGGCGGCCCCGCTAGTTTTGGCCAGAAAGAACGGTTCAAGTTCGCTAATGAACTGGATAAGTTTATCGCCCAGAGCCACTAGGCGTGGGGTCAGTGGGGCGGTGATGCTAGATTCAATGAGCCATAGCTTTTACTACTAGCAACAATGCTCTCGGCTTGACGGTCCAAGATTTCTGGATGGCTTCGTTTCTGCTCGCAATGACAGCTTTTCAAGCCGAGATAACTCTTTACTCGCCAGATCAAGCTATTGCCAGTTGCCACCGGCGGCTCGCCGGGGCTATTGGCAAGCATTTATTTCGTTTTCAAGTTTAGGTTGGATCGGCACGAGTTCTACGGTTTTGTTGACAGACTCTTTGGTATTTTGCACCGCCAATTTGTTGAACAGGAAATCCATTTTGGTTTCCAGTTCTTTGCCAATGCCTTCCCGAATCTCTTTGGACAGGCCCCAGAATTTGGATTTGAACTCACCGAATCCTTTTTTGCGGGTTTTGTAGATGAACTGCTCATTGGTCTGATCCGATTTTTTCTCGCCGACGAATTTTTTCCTGAGGTGAGTGTAGATTTCTTTTTTAAAGTCGGCGGGGAATAGTTCGCTTTCGTAGATCATATTTTGAAAATCGGTGGCCAGGTGAATTTCGGCGGTTTCCAGTTCCGGGAATTTATGGAAGAGGTACTGGGGCAGAGTGGACGCGCCGTGCTGGACGGCACCGGCGAGGCCATAACTTTCGCGCGAAATGCGTGACAGGTTTTCCAGAGTATCGAAATCGAGGTTGACCTCGGCGACTGTTCCATCGGGCAGAGGAACACCGCCATGCGAGGTTCCGGTCTGGATGGAGATTTTGCTGATGCTTTTGGCCCCGCTCCGGGCTTTTTCCAGCAATTCATTGAAGTTGTCGAGATAAGCTTTCAGTTCCTGCTCGTTGCTGTTTTCTTTTCCTACCTCGCCGATCTCGCCGCCAACGGAAATGGTGACACCAAACGGTTCCAGTTCGCGGATATATTGAGTGAGTTCCACGCCGACTTCAAAATTTGCCCGCTGTTGTTCGACTACATTATCTTTACTGAGGTCGACCAGAGTGGAAGTGTCGATGTCGATATTATAAAATCCCCCGGCGATACCACTTTTGATCAATTCTTTGAGTCCGGCAACCTCTTTCTCAGGGTCCTGGGCATAGTTTTTGGCGTTGACTTGAAAATGATCACCCTGAATAAAGACCCGACCTGTAAATCCTTCTTTAATGGCGGCGGCCAGAATGACGGTGGACAGCTCGTGTGGTTTTTGGAAGGTGTAACTCATCTCCGATTTAGCCAATTCAAAAATAAACGCACCGGCATTGGTTTTGATGGCGGTGCGAAAAATGGCCCGGCACAGTTCATAAGGCATGCCGCGGATGTTGAGGGCGGGAACTGTGAATCCTTTGACTTCGCCCCGGCCTCGTGCCTCATAAAGGCCCTGAATCGACGAGTTGACGATGCCGAGCTCAAGTGCCGCGGATTTGAGGATAAACCGGCTCAGACCTTTTATTTCTGCTGAAGGGTTGAGAACAGCATTCTGGACCAACTGATCCACCACATCTCCCCGAAACTTGTCAGCGTCTTCTATTTTCACGCCACCATTGTTCTGAGCGGCGATATTCTTGAGTTGGCGGGTTATTTCGTCTATATGGTTAAAAAGCATCAGGCTCTCCGCTAAATGTCCTTGATTAAAATGAATATCAAGGATAGGGGTGTCGATTTAGGTATTGAATTGGAAAAAAGGTTGATCCCAGGTTTCAGCGTAGTTGCACTTTATGTCACCGACCGGGACCACAAAAAGACAAAACTACGCTTGTTAAGTGCATTGTAACCAAAAAATCGTTTTCAGGCAAAACATCTTTCATAAAAGCATTAAATTTCATATAACCATTTAGATTAATATGTTTATATGAAATTTACTAATCTTTATTCTAGGAATAATTTAGTTGGGGGGATTGCCTATTTGAAGGTGAAATCTGGTTCGTGATAAATGATTGAGAGTTTAAATACAAACGGTTTTTGATTTGGTACACTTAAGCTCTTAAAACACCTACAATTACAATATTATCTTGGCTTAATTCTTATTGACACAGTTGGATAATTTGCTAGAATTCTCAACGTCTGTAAAGTGTAGGATACCACCTGATTCCGCAGTTGATTACTGAAATTTTTTAGGAATTCATTAATTTTTTAATATTTAGAATTCCAATTTTTCAAAACTATATTTCCCAGGTTTCTGGAACGGAGAAATTCACCTCATGTTTAAGAATATATATGTACCGGTAGATAATTCTGATTACTCCAACGCTAGTGTTGAATTGGCGCTCGAGTTCGCCAAGGGGT
>PAWC01000017.1 GCA_002713385.1 Fidelibacterota bacterium | reverse complement strand
CTTACAGAGGTTTATAAAGTTATGGATGGTAGTAAAACAAATCCCGCCGCAATAATGTCAGCCCCACTAAAATCAAAAGGGAAACACAGACAAATTTTTTATGAAAAACCGGAAGTCAAAAAACAAGATGCGCTGAAAATGGAACTAGAAAATTTTGTTGAGTCTGTTAAAGGAAAAGAAAAGCCAATTGTTGATGGTAAGGCAGGAAGAGATGCTTTAGATGTTGCAATGCGAATCCATGACAAAATATTAGAAGATTTACATTAATGGATATTCGGGATTTTTTTTTCAAATATAGAAGTTATACTCCAATTCCAATAGGAATTATGATTGTTTATTTTGCTCGGCCAGAAATTATATATGTTTGTATAGGCAGCGGGTTATTATTGATTGGGGAAACAATACGGATTTGGTCTGTTTCATATGCAGGCGGTGAAACCAGAACGCGGAATGTGGGCGCAAAAAAACTATGTTCGTCAGGCCCATACGCCTTTGTTAGAAACCCGCTGTATGTTGGCAATATGTTTATGTATGTAGGCATTGTTTTTATCGCTGGTGCCGCAAATATTTTATTAATGGTTGCAACGACACTTGCGTTTTTTACCGTTCAATATTCTCTCATCATTGCACTAGAAGAAGAAAAGTTAGAAGAACTGTTTGGTCGAAAATATCAAATATATAAAAAAAATGTACCAGCAGTTTTTCCTCGCGCCTTTCGATGGGAGGGAGCGGACAATCAATCCGCTAAAGGAATTATAAAGAACCTTAGAACCGAAAAACGTACAATACAAAACGTTATGTTTATTCTGCTTCTCATAATACTTCGCACACAAATATTTTTTTAATGTAAGCCCAGCTAGGCCAAATAATTATATAATGATGAAAAAATTGAGCCCAATTACCTTTTTTATTGTTGCGGGGGAACCGTCGGGTGATGCACATGGTGCATCGCTAATGCGCGCAATAAAAAAAGAAAAACCAGAAAGCCGTTTTGTCGGCCATGGTGGCGACGGAATGACAAAAGAAGGCTTGGAGCGGATGTATCATACAAATCAACTGGGAATTGTGGGGTTTTCAGAAGTAATTAAACATTTACCGTTTATGTTAACTGCAATGAATCGCTCACTAGAGAGATTAAAAGAACTTCGGCCAAACAGAATTATTTTAATTGATTATCCGGGATTTAACCTACGACTAGCAAAAAAAAGCGCCGAGCTCATGGTTCCTATTACTTATTTTATTTTGCCACAGCTGTGGGCGTGGAAAGAAAAAAGAATCAAAGTTTTTCAGCGCCATATTGATCAATCGCTATCTATTTTTCCTTTTGAAAAGAATTGGTTTGAAGCTCGAAGCGTTATTACCAATTTTGTAGGTCACCCATTTTCTGATATTATAGGACCAGAGACAAATAAAACGCAGTTTTTATCTAAACATGGCTTATCTAAATCAGATAATATTCTTACTCTTTTACCTGGAAGTCGGCAGCAGGAAATTGATCGGCATTGGCCAACATATTGCAGAACAGTTGAAATTCTTCGCACTGAAACACCAGAGCTGAAAGTAGTTGTTGGAAAAGCAAATGGTGTGACCATCCCGAATGTGATCGATAATTTATTATATGAAGAACACGATGTCAGAGCAGCAATGGCCCACGGAACAGCCGCGCTGACCGCATCGGGGACCGCAACCCTAGAGTGTGCCGTATTAGATACGCCAGAAGTAGTCTGCTATAAACTTTCTGTTCTATCTGGGCAAATCGCAAAAAAAATAAACCGATCACCGTTCATTTCAATGACAAATTTGATCGCTGGACGAAAAATAGTACCAGAGTTTTTACAACAACAAGCAAACGCTAAAAATCTTTCAATGGCACTCAAGCCCCTCTTAAAATATAAAAATGAAAGGCAGAAAATGCGAGATGGATTTGAAGAAGTAAGACGATTGTTGGGCCTACCGGGGGCCTATGATCGCGCCGCAAAGCTTATTTTAAAAAGAACAATCTATGGCTAATCCAGAAAACGAAAAAAGATTGAAAAACCGATTGCTTGTTTGGTTTGGAGAAAAATTTGGTTCATTGATGCTTAGGTTTTTTTATTATACCAATCGCTGGGAAGTAGAGGGCGAAAATCATTATAAATTTGCGCTTGAAAGTGGACAGGCTGTTATTATAGCTGCTTGGCACAATACCTTCTTAACCGTATTTATGAATTTAGCAAAAAAACAATTTTATGGTATGGCCGGAAACCATTATCCAGATGCAGAAATTGTGGCCCGTACAGGTAAAAAATTAGGGTGGAAGTTGATTCGGGGGTCTTCAACAGACGGCGGGAAAGAAGTATATAATAAAATGTTGGCCATTTTAAAAATACCAGGGAACGTTGTTGCGATAACACCGGACGGACCACAGGGGCCCGCAAAGAGACCCAAGGCGGGCACAATTAGCGCAGCACAAAAAACAGGCGCGATTGTAGTGCCAGCTGCCGGACAATCCACAAAGCGTTGGTCGTTTAAAAACTGGGACACATTTTATTTGGCCAAACCATTTGGTAAAATCGTTCAAATATATGGAGAGCCACTGATATTTGATAAAACAGATAATTTTGATGACAGTATCCATAGATTAGAAGAAACATTAAATCAATTGGAGAAAAAGGTAAGACGCCGTGTTGGAATGGAAACGCCCAGCTGAATCTAAATTAAGATATGCTCTTTTTCCTTTGGCGATGTTGTATTGGGGGATTTTGTTTTGGCGAAACATTTTTTATACATTTGGATTTTTTATCTCAAGAAAACTTCCCGCAAAAGTTATAAGCATTGGAAACATTACAGCGGGCGGGACAGGGAAAACCCCAGCGGTAATATATTTAGCAAAACTACTTTTAAAAAATAAAAGAACAGTGGGGATATTAAGCCGGGGTTATGGCCGAAA
Organism: Fidelibacterota bacterium; assembly: GCA_002713385.1. Taxonomy (GTDB): domain Bacteria; phylum Fidelibacterota; class Marinisomatia; order Marinisomatales; family TCS55; genus UBA2126. Next base: position 10,071 of record PAWC01000017.1, on the reverse strand, counting down.
AACGGCCGGTACACAGCTTGTTACGGATGGGGAGAAAACAGTAAACGATTGGAGAAACTTTGGTGACGAACCAACTCTAATTGCGCAAACACTAACTGGAGTTCCGGTTGTAGTAGATTCAAACAGACATAGGGGAGGAATGTTTCTCATAGAAAACTTTGATCCAGAGATAATTATCATGGATGATGCTTTTCAACATAGAGCCATAGAGCGCGACATAGACATTGTGCTTATTAACAGTCAAGATACTCGCGCCGAACATAAACTACTTCCTTATGGCTTTTTGCGAGAACCATGGACAAGCCTAAAACGCGCCCATGTTTTGATATTCACAAAATCAAATATAAAAAGACCACCCACTTTTTTGATTTCTATGGTGAAACAAACCAAACGCCCATGGTTTCAAAGCGCACTAATAAGTGGCCGGATGACTTCGAGTAACGGCAAAAAAAAAGAAGTTATTAAAGGGATAAAAACACTGGCCATCTCAGCCGTTGGCGATACCAGAGGATTTATTAAAACGCTAAAAAGCGCCGGGCTGTGTGTTGTGGACACTATGACATTTATCGATCATTATAATTATACTCAGGCCGATATTGAAGAAGCAAAAAAGAAAATAATGAACTCAACGGCCGAGATAGCCGTNACAACAACAAAAGATATGGTTAAACTTTCCCAATTGGATTTATCTGGACTTGATATCTATNATATAGAGACTGAGTTTAAACTTAGNCAAGGAGATGAAAAAAAATTAATGGACATTATTGGTGTTTAGACCTAATCATATCTGTGCCATACCCCAGGCAAAGATCACACCCACAAAGGAGAGTAATAAAGGCCACCCGGCATTAATCATTTGTCGGGCACTGGGATCCTCAAACACGTGTATTTGAAATTCATGCGAAGTCACAGCGCCTCGCGCATCCAAAGCAATTAAAATAATATCATTGGGGCCGCGCTGATTTGGTCGCGGTTTCCAGGTAAGAATGCCGGTTTTCCGATTAAAAGTAGAATATTTTGGCAACTTAACGGCCTTATAGGCCACAAGGTCCTTATTTAAATCCTCCGCCACGACCCGATATTTATATTGGTGTCCGGTAAGGGCAACGGGTCGCGGCGTAGAAATAATATTAGGATTAATATTGACATATATTTTTCCGCTCTGTGAGTCACTGTTGTAACCATCGGATACTTGAAAAGTGAAATGGTTTTCATCAATCTGTCCGGATTTGGGTATCCAGACCACCTTTCCGCTTTTACTCATTTGCATTCCTTGTGGCGCCTTAAGTAAGGTAAAGAGCAAATCGGCATCTTTATTTTTATCTTCAACTTGGATTTGATATTTAAAAACCTCACCCACCATGGCGGATACTGGAGAATTAGAAACAATAACTGGGGGGTGATTTACATAGATGTTAAAAGATTGTTCATCTTTTGTATAACCATCTGAAACAAGATATGATACAAGTTGTTTGTCGATTTGTTTTATCAAGGGTGTCCACGAAATAGTGCCGGTATATTCATCTACTTCCATACCATCTGGAAATTCCAATAATGTATATTTTACAGGACTTAATTTTCTCGCCATAATTTTGGGTGGTCGACCTTTATTACCTTGAAAAAACTCCCAAAGGATATCTTTTATAGTTACAGTGCGATCGTCAACAGACTCCACAATAATATTTAATCGACCGTCTTCCCAAAAAACAGAATGAACGTATTTTTTTAAGTTTAAACGAGAAACTTCTAGAGATAAAGTATCTAAAATGTCTGATTCTGTTAAATAAACAGCATCTGAATTCTGCCAATCCATAAGATAACGATCGATGTTTTCTATATAAATGTCATCACTGATTTGGATAGAGTAAATACGATAATTTTCTGCTAAGAATAATGGGACAACCTCGTTATATGGAAGTAAAGCGCCACGGTTCATATCAGAAGTCATGATCTGATATTGGTATGTTTGGCCAACGGCCCCTTGCATTGGGGGAATGGAAACAATATTAATTGGCGCATTAACGAAATAATCTGCTTCAATTTTTCGGGTGGCACGACCATCGCTTATTTCCATTACTAAGTGTGAAAAATCAATATTTTCGCGAGTTGGCTCCCAAACAATCATGCCAGAATAAGGATCCATTCGCATTCCCCCAGGCATTTCATGGGCGGTATAGATAAGATCGTCCTTATTGTTCGGATCAGATATTTCAAGTTGAAATCGGTATTCTTCTCCAAGATTAATAACATTCATTTTTAAGGGAGCGCTCTCTACGATAGGGGGGTGGTTAACATAAAGCGAGACTCTCTGAGAGTCGATTGCAATCCCATGGTTGACTTTTACAGTAAAATGTTGTGTATCAATTTGTGAAACTGCGGGAGTCCAAGAAACCAACCCAACATCATTAATTGTCATCCCCTCGGGCATTTCAGTGAGACTAAAAGTAAGGATATGCTCTAAATCAGGACGCCAGATTTCCACTTTATATTGGTAAGGGTCATCCACCGTAGCATTAAAGGAGGCTTCTGATAAAATTTTAACTCCGGCTCGAGCGAAAAGCGAAAAATTTTGAGCGACTCGATCAAAACCATCACTGACCACTAAACGAATATCATATACATCTATATGAGTCGAATCGGTTTTCCAGCTTAATACGCCAAGATCATCAAAGGTCATTCCTTCGGGATAAGCCTCCAAAGAAAAATTAAGGTTTACATCGGGATTTCTATCTAAAACAACGGGTTTATATATAAAAGTATCGCCAGCAACAAACTCGGTTCCCTGCGGTTCCGAAGCAATAATAGGCGGGTCGTTAACATAAATCCAAAGACGTTCATCATGTCCCTCAAGACTTGGTATAACTTTATAGGTGAGCATAGAGTCTTCTTTTGTTGTCATTGGTATTATCTCTTCACCCAACTTATGTTCCATATGATAAGCGAGTTTATATGCTCCAAGCTGTGTTTCATCGGGGATCCAACGTATTGAACGCGAATCGTAATGAAAAAACATTCCTTTTGGGGGTGGCTGTAACCACCTGAAACTATAGAATGCTTTTTTTTCTTCTTCGGGTAAAGTATATGCGAAAGATTGGTTTACCGTTAGAACATGACGGGGCAAAACACCGCCCGGGAGAGGCTGTCCCATTGTTATAAGGGGCTTTGGGATTTGAGGTAATGACATTTCTTCTTTTTGAATGTGAGGAAAAACATCCAAGACGTCTTCTTCCTGCCGCTCCACTTGAGCAACCTCTGGTCGTTTTGGTTCTGGGCCATGGCCAAGCTCAGTAATAAAAAGAGTTGTTTCACTTCCGTCCCACCCAGCGGCAATAACCGAACCCGTGTAAATACCGCGGATAACAATCGGAAGCGCTGAAAAAATCTGAGAGCCACGCGCACCTTTTTCTTCTAAAGAAAAATATTCTTCGGACTCAATAAGGCCATTTATACTACCGTGAGCAAGCGTTAGGAGATTAAGATCGCCGGACACTAATAGTAAATCATCATAGGCATCTTGATTGAAATCTGCAACACGCATACTGGAAAGAGGCCCACCCTCAATAATTAGTTTTTCAACAGATAAAAAGTCATCAGTAAGCGCTAAAGCAAAAATATCCCCACTATAAAAGGGTAACAACACGTCCGTAAGACCGTCTTTATCCCAATCGGTTGTAGAAATTGCGTTTGGTATTAAACCATCCAGGCCAGGGATAGGAGTGTCTTGGTTTTTGCCTACGATTAATTCCCCCCCAAGATTATAAAATGGTTGCGTGCGTAAAATATCGCCCTCTGGTGAAAATGCAATAATTTCATCATATCCATCGTGGTTCCAATCGATAGCAGTAACAAAAATTGCACCGACACCAGAACTCATTCCGTTTGGTTTTACAGATTGCAATACATACCATTCCCCGGCATCATTTAAATCAAGGATAGCAATTTCGCGCAAAGGACTTCCCAAAGAAACGGCGAGTTCTTGATCCATATCTCCATCGTAATCCATCAAAACAAAATTGTTTGCCCGAACAAAATTTCTCCCACCAGACAAATTTAGAACACTACCAGCGTCTTCACTAAAGCGCTCTCCATCCCAATAGTAATAAAATGCAATTGGCTGTAATAATTCATCCTGATCAAGCTCAGCAAAGTTGGAAACAGTAATAAGCTCGGGGATGCCATCCCCATCCAGATCGCCCAATTTAACATTTACAAAATTGCCTAATAAGCCATCTGGAGCTTCTAATTCCCACTCCATTTTTTGATATCCATCGTCATCGAGCTCGTAATAACGAATAACAGATGATTTCTTATTTCCCGATAGCCGCTCTTCAACAGAAGCAAACTCCTGAAAACCATCTCCGTCCAGATCATACGTGCCCTCCATATGTGTGATTTTTAATCCTTGGGAAACAAGGACAGTAACAGAGACTATGAAAATAAATTTAAATACCTTCATGTACTATCTGGCGTTGCCGTGGGTGTAGGTGTTTTCATTGAGTCTATGGTAATAAGCGACGGTTTTGTAGGCAAAAAAGATAAGGAATCTTGAGGCGCCACGAACGCAGAGTCTATAGATGAGATTTCAAATTTTACTGAGTCTGTTTGAAGAGGTTGTGGTTCTTTTGTTTTCTCAGTGTTCTCTAACGCATCTACAGACGGTATTTTATATTCAAGTTTAGTAGCCGGAGAATAAAAAGATTGAAAATCTGTTTTTGTTTTTAAAGTATCTGGTATTGAATCAGAATGAAAAATAAAAGTATCACGGTTCGCAGGGGTCAGCCACGCGTTGATTGTTAGTGGCGTTATTGATGAATCAAAATCAATTTCGGTGATTGTTTTTTGGGAACCATCTTTTTTTACACTGATATTTCCTCTGATTGAATATGGACGACCACCAAAATAAAATATAGTAATATCATGATCTTGATTATAAAGCGGGGAAGAAAGAGAAATGTTGCCAGAAAACGCAGTATCGGACGAAGGAAACGTTAATGTGCCCGTATTAGTTGAATCCATGCTCATATTTGATGGAAAGCCCTCAAAGAAATATTCTGGATAGTTGTAAAAATTATTATTAAACCCTTCTGGATCAAAAGATTGGGTAATAGTGTCTTGCGGGGGAGAAATAGACATATAAAGAATATTGGTGTCGAGGTCATGAACCAAAGAAAGGGTGCTTATAGAATCTGGCCGACCACCCAATGATTTAAAATTGAACGCAGCAGCTTTATTTTGTTTTATTGTGCTAAGATTTGCTGACACACCTATAGTAATTACACTATTATTGTTAATACTACTGGCACCGAAAGGCGTTTCGCCCTCAAAAAGAAAACGATCACTTTCATTAATATCTTTTGTTGTTACACTTACCCGGTGGAACCGGGGGGGAATTAAAACAAGAGGCTCTGGTAACTTTATTGTGTCGCCAACAAGGATAATCATTGATGAATCACTCGCCTCTAGAACAGGATATATATAATGAGAATCACCCAGCTCATCTTCCTCGCTTTTAAGCGCCTCCCCAACTCGTATATTTAATGCATATGCAACATCCACAACACCAATATGGTTGCGCGTGGGAACCCACTGTATTTGATATGTCTTCGGGTTAAAAAGCATTCCTGAGGGCGGGATAATGCGCCAGTTAAAGCTGTAAAATGTTGAAGCAGAATCTGGCAAAACAAATAAGTTTAAAGTGTCTCCAAGTAAAAGCGTATCTGTTACAAGTAATAAAAGCGAATCGCTGATTGCAATGCGCGGATTTTGTAAGATGGACTCGTGTAGCCCACTTTCCACGCGTGATAAAAGTGTATTGTTAATTTCAGTCTCACCCGCGGCAGATTTCATTCCGAACAAGTTAGATTGACTTAATTTGCTTTCGGTAAAGGTAAGTCCGCTATCGGAAAAAGCCAGCGCATACACCTCTCCAGTTGCAAAAGGCACTAATAACTCCTCTTGTCCATCTTTGTTTTCATCAAAAGGCTGTATGTCTGGCCCCAATATGACCCGTGCCCCATTCATAGCTAAAATGTCTGATGCAAGTATTTCAATGGGGTTTGAAATTGAAAAGACAACTGTCTTGAGAACGTTTCCTTCGGGGCTCATCAAAGCCACAAAAGTATTATCTCCACTGGAAAAAAGGCCCGAGTATACAGGTCCATACCCATTATTGACAAGAGGGCCCGTCCCAGATTGTATATCTGATTTTATCAACTGGTTATTTTTTATTTGAAGCGAAAACAGAGCAACACTACGTGAGGGGGTAGATATTGAAACGGCATGGGTATTGGAAGCAAAAGTTAAATTTGCGGGTCGAATTTTATTGTTCCCTAGAGCATTGTTTTCAACCAATTGAAAATTTGAAGAAAAGCTCTGTCCATTCCACTCAAATACCTTTAGCCACTCAGAATTCTTATTGGATTCTTGGATAACAATTAGTTCTTTAATGCCGTCGTTGTTTAGATCGTTGAACTTCGCATCAATAACAACCGTTCCTTCATCGGGGATATAAGTCCAAAGCGTATGGTGGTTCCCATCGGTATCTAGCTCAACATATTCTAACTGTGCTGAAAGCCCGCCAAGTTTTAGTATTTCACTTTTTCCATTATTGTTGAAATCGAACGTTCCGAAAACATAAAGATTTCTAACAGCGAATAATCCAGAAGTAAAAACGTATAAACAGATTAAAACCCTAAAGAACAAGAGGGTTTTCCCAAATCTTTAGAATAGATAAAATTGACGAGGTTACTTTGATAATATGAATACCCTTACCTAGATGCTCATATTAATATAGGTGTTCACCGTCGAATATATCAAGAAAAAGGCCATACATATTCCACAGAAAAAAGCACAATTATCTTTCGATATTCAAGGCATACGGAATAAATTGAAGGCTAGTTGTTTAACGCCTATTTTGACTTGATGAAACAATTTATTACAGTATTTCTGCTTATAACTTCTCTTGCGAAAGCTCAAGGAGATATTTATCCAACCGAAACCACCTATGGTGGTGGAATTGGGTTTAGCACAATGTATATGATCTTAGATACGGTCCCAGGGGCGTCTCTACTGAATTCTTTAGGGTTAAATGTGGACGAACTAGGAACCAGGCCTTTAATCTTTTATGGTGGCGAAGGCTTTGCCCAAATGTCGGGGCCCTGGCGACTGGGTGGTTATGCGGGAATAGGCGCTACCCAAGCAAGCAATGTGTTTGGCATCAAAATGTATGCAAACCGCGATAACGTTGATGGGTTTCAAAAACCAGCATTTGGTAATGAAGCAAATGGGGACACACTATATTCATTTTCAGATAATTTGTCAGTAAAAGCCCGACTCAATTTTTTATTGGGAGCCATGACAACTGAATATGTTTTCCCAATATTTAGAGACTTGGAAGTAATGGCTGGTGCTTTGATGGGAATTGGGCGGTATGTCTTGTCAATTGACCAACACATTGGTACGCCTCGATGGAGTAATTTTGGTAAAAATATGTATGGTGAAATGCAAGGCGATACCATTTTGATTCAACTTGACGGACCCGATTTTGATGATGTAGCCAAGGGTTATAATGAAAACGGACTTCGCCCAATTAATGTGACCGGTACTATGACGGAATTAAGCGGTACTTTTTTTAATTTTCAGCCATATGTTGCTATTAAATGGCAGTTTCTTGATAGGATGGGGTTACGTATAAGTGCGGGATATAATAGAGGGACGATTGCTAGTGGAAAATGGAAACTCAACGGCCATCTTCCGATTAATGACTCCCCCGCATCGGCTCTTCATGGAATCACGCTCCGTACCGTTATTTATTTCGGACTATAACTATATTTTTTTCTAGTGAATTTATTTAAAAACTTAACCAAATGGGGTTGGTTGGCCGGATTTGCTACAGGCCTTGTTCTTGCAATCTCGCTTGGTCAGGTTATTCATTCAACACAGAAAAACCCGTATGCTGTTATTGAGAATAAATTCAAAGTAATGAACCAAATTTTGTATTATATCAATCAACTCTATTATGAAGAAGTAAAAATGGAAGCCCTTATGAATGGGGCTTTTCAGGGTATTATGGATGAATTAGATCCTCATTCTATATTTATTTCAGCCAAGGATCAAAAAAACATTGAAGAAATGTTCCGGGGGAAATTCCAGGGCATTGGCATCGAGTTTGATATTTTAAATAATTATATTACAGTAATTGCACCAGTAATGGGAGGCCCCTCTGAAAAAGCAGGAATACAAGCTGGTGATTGGGTTGTAGAAATTAACGGTGAAAGCGCAAGAGGTATTCAAAGAGATGATGTTTATAAGAAATTACGTGGTAAAAAAGGTACACGCGTTGATCTAAAAATAGGGAGAATCGATACCGACCCCTTTGATGTTACCATTATTCGAGATGATATCCCTTTGTATAGTGTCCGAGCAAGCGTAATGCTGGATAATAGTACGGGCTATGTCTGGTTAACGCGTTTTTCGACAAAATCGGGTGCGGAAGTCAAGAAAGCAATAAACACACTTTTAAAGCAGGGAATGGATCGGATGGTTCTAGATTTAAGAAATAACAGTGGCGGCATATTGGAACAAGCAGCAGAAGTGGCAAACCTTTTTATTGCCAAGAAAGACACTCTAGTATATACCAAAGGAAAAAATAAGGAGGCAGAACAAACATTCATTGCCTCTCCTAAAAAAGGCAACGAAACTTTTTCAATCATCATTTTAATTAATCGAGGATCAGCCAGCGCTAGCGAAATAGTAGCTGGGGCTGTTCAAGATTTAGATCGCGGTTTAGTTGTAGGAGAGACCAGTTTTGGCAAGGGGTTGGTTCAGAGTCAGCGCGGTCTAAGCGATGGATCGGCAATTCGTGTAACGATTGCACAATATTATACACCCAGTGGAAGACAAATACAACGCCCCTTTGATAATGGAAACTATGAGGATTACTATCGTGAGATTTATGAAGAAAATCGAGAAGCTAAAATAGATTCGTTAAAAAATCTTCGGCCTCTTTATGCTACCCGATCTGGTAGAGCGGTTTACGGCGGAGGGGGAATTACTCCCGATGTTCATATACCTTGGAATTTAGAAATTACGGATGCTACTCGGAAAATTATGAGAAACCCAAACCGCTTATTGTTCAACTGGAGCACGGCTTTTGTAAGAAATAATTTAGAGATATCGAATGATTACCATGAGTTCCAGCACAATTGGACGCTACCAACAAATATGCTAGATGATTTTATGGCTTCCGTCTCTGATAAAGACAGAGGGATAGACTTAAATGAAGCAAAAAAAGATAGTAACTATTTAAAGATTATGCTTAAGTCCGAAGTAGCAGGAGCAAAATGGGGTAGAAATGAACTTTGGGGCGTTAGAGTTGTTGCGGACAACCAAGTTATTAACGCACTGAAGTATTTCGATGAAGCAGAAAAGTTTTTAGCAGAAACACGCTAAAATAATAATAAATAAAATCAGAGTGTTTTTTCAATAAATCATTTATAACTTTCAATACAAAACGTAGGTAACACATGAATAGAAAATTTGTGATTCTAGCCCTTTTTATAGTTTTTAGCTGTGGGGCCTTTTCACAACAAAAAGACGATAAAGGCATATACTTGACAGCAGAGAAAATGCCGGTGATAAAAGGCGGGATGGCAGCTATTGGGAAAAAAGTTCAATATCCGCGCATTGCTAAGGAAATGGGGATTCAGGGCGTTGTATATGTAGGGTTTATTGTTGATGCTGAGGGAAAAGTAATTGAACCAAAAATCCTTAAATCGTTGGCTAAGCCACTTGATGAAGAAGCTCTTCGGGTCATTACTAAGGAAGTACAGTTTACCCCGGGTTATTATCAGGGAAAAGCGGTGCCCGTTCGAATGGTGTTACCTATTCGCTTTCGTATATGAGAACAATGTTTAAATTTTTTATTCCTGTTGTAATGCTTGTCTGCACGCTTTTATTTGCGGATGTCAATGATTTTCGATTTGAAGTAATCACGACTAGAAACGGGTTGTCGGATAATGAAATTTCTGCAATTAGTAATGATGGCAGAGGATTTATATGGTTGGGCACTAA
>PAWC01000016.1 GCA_002713385.1 Fidelibacterota bacterium | reverse complement strand
TGCCTTCAATAATGGGCTTCATGGATTTTATTAAATTGAACTGATTAAATTATTACTCAAAAACCATGATCCTAAATCATGCGCGTCTGCCAGTTCCGCCACATCCGCATTTATATTTCAAGGGTTTAGTTAGGGTCTCGGGTTAATCAGCTGCTTTAAAAGGGATGCGCCCGTAGACAACCTGTAGCACCAATATATCATTTAATAGAAAAGGATTCTGCAAATATCTTACTTGGTCTCTTAAGGATTTTTATTTTTATCCATTTCAGAATGGAGGNGCAAAATTTCTTCCNGAAGCTTTTCAAAATCAACTTTTTCTTTTACACAATAATTTCTGAGATAGGAATACATGAGGAGGACACAAGTCCATTCGTCAAAAACTTCTCCGCTTTTTTCACACCGTTTTTCCAAAGCGGAAAAACTGCTTTCAATCTGTTCCAGCAGTTTGCAGAAATTAACGACCTCGTTGTTTTCATTNAAATCTTCATCAACAGCTAATATGCCAGATTCTTCTTTAGTATGTGATTTTTTGAGCTCCTTGTATTGCTCTTCTATCTGTTTTAAGCGGATTCCAGAATTATCGCAATAAAGACGCAGATTACTAAAGGCGATGAACAGGCATTCGTACCCGCCTATTTCCGAAGGTTCTTCATTTTTATCAGAAACCAATTCGGCAATATCATCTTCAACTGCATCGAACATTTCAAAAAATTCATTGAGCCGGATCTCGTTTTGGGATTCGTTGTGTTTCATTATTTTCGTATGGATCGGGGTTTACGGTCTTTCGGAACGAGCAGAATTCCGGCGGGGTAGTAGCCTTTGGGGACGATCAGGCCGGAGTAGACCCAGACATCTTTTCCGATCAGTGTGCCAGGGCAGACGATGGCATTACAACCCAGTTCAACATTGTCGCCGATCACCGCACCCAGTTTTTCCATTCCAGTATCCAGGATCCCTGAGTCGAGGGGGATCTGGATAGGATTGATATAGTCCTTACGTTTTTCGTCGACACTTCTCAATTGCAGGTTGGCCAGTTTCGATCCCGCCCCCAGGTTGACATGGCTCCCTATAATGCTGTCACCGATATAGTTGAAATGGCCTGCTTCGGTATGATCCATGAGAATGCTGTTTTTAAATTCGGTGGCATGGCCGATCACGCTGTGGTTTCCGATCAGGGCGTTTCCACGAATATAAGCACCTTGCCGGATTTCGCAGTCTTCACCAATCATAGCGGGGCCCTTTATTATGGCCGAGGGTTCCAATTGCGTTCCTTTACCAATGAAGATATCCAGTTCTTGCAAAAAAACCGGTTCAGCCAGATCGATCCAGTCCTGAACGTAAAGTCCTTGTTCGCCTCGGTGGTAACTGGATGAATCCAGGGTGGTCCTTATCCCAGGCAAATGTGAGGTATGAGATTCGCTCTGGGCTTTTTTGCGTATCAACTGTTCAAGCCGGGGTCCCAGTGTTTTTAATGGTTCCCATACACGTTCACAATCGGCAAAAATCTCCCGAAAAGGTTCGCTCAGGTCCGAAAAAAACAGGTTTAAATCTTTCATACGGAGTACCTCCGTTGGCCAGCGTGCCGCTGGACCCAACTTGCCATAGCCCATCAAGCGGAGAGGATCGTTGCTAGCTGACGTGATATTTAACCGTAACTTTCGTGTCCCGAAGTCCAAGGAAAAATATCACTGCTACTGGCCCCACGCCTAGTGGTTTATGTACCATTTGCCCAGAGGGGTCAGGTGGTTTCCCTCGAGGCTTAATTGAATAAGGTTCTGCTTTCTCATTTCGTTAATCAGTCTGGACTTGTACGGGTTCTTAACTTTCAACTCTTCATCGATCACCGGCCGGGAAGCGATTTGGCTGAGGACATACAATTCCATTTTATAAAAAAGGCTGTCACGGTTTTTGAGCAGGAAGAACAAAAGTTTAAGAATTTCTAGCCCTATTTTTTTCAATTTCCTTGCATCCGATTTTCTTCCACGCAGGTTAACGCTGATTTTGTTTTCGGTACCGGAATTTCTTACAAAGATACCGGCTTTTCNTCCTGAAAGGGAAATATATAACATATCCGGGTCATCAGGGAAGTTTCGAGTCTTGGCGGAGTACCCGCTTTGTTTTGCGCTTTGAAATAGTAGCCGCTTAACTTTTCTCCATACTTGAGAATCCCTGCAGAATAGTTCCTGGCGGATATAATATGTGTAAAGAGTGGATTTGAATCCTGGTAAAAAAGGCTGGCGAACAGACTGGATATACCTTTTGGGTGACAGGGTGGCTGCCAGATGCTCGGTGGCGGAAAAGGTGTTGAGAGCACTTTTTAATCCATTGCCGAAGTATATCGGCACCTCTTTCCAGTTGGGGAGCGTTAAGAAAGCGGTGGTGATGTTGTGTCCCGTTTCCTCACTGCCTACCGCCAGAACCGCGAAATTATTTTTTGCCGCGGTCTGGCTTGGCGGAATAGACGCTTCGAGGCTTAGGAGGTCCCCCACTCTTGTTACTCCTTTTTTTTGTAGTAGTGCGATTTTATTTTTAAGTTCCTTTTGCTTTTTTGGTGAATGTTTTGCCATCAATAGTTTTTGTTGCAATATTGCGAGGTGGATTTTAAGCAGGATCCATTTATCGCCAACGGCCGTGAGGAGAGGGGTTAGCCCCATTGACTCGGCGGAGGCGGAAGCATTGAGATCGCTCTCCACAGTATTAATATAAAGCGATCCGGTATAATTTTCGGGAAAGCGGGATAGCAAATGCCGTGCCTGCAGGATGGCGGTCTCGTCTCCGCTTAAAACCCACAGTGTATCTTGAAACGGATCGTACTCCAGACGGAAGAAACGGTCCCCATCCGCATCGAAGATGGCTCCTGCAATTCTTTTTTTTCCGGATTCTGCGAATTTTTTGTTTGCCCGGCCTAATTGAAAAAGTTTGACGATGGCTTTATGGGAATGGAAAAGCCCGGTGGGTTTCAGGATCATGTCTGCGGTGATACGGGGGCAACCTTCAAGGTCAGCGACTCCGGAGCGCAGGTTTACCTCGCCATTTTTTCCTGCGTTGACTTCTAATACTTTTCCGACCCCGGCTTCCTGAAAAATTTGCGCGGCGATTCCTGTGAGAGCCCCGAAAGCAGGGTCAACAACTAGAATGAGGTCTTTTAAAGTATCGGGAGAATCAATCCAGGAGTTTTTGGGCAGTAGAGAAAAATGCTGAAACAGTGCCAACGCTTTTTGTCGGCAATTGGTTCTTCCTCCTTTTAAGGAAAACTTTTTTATTGCATCGAAGTTTTGCTTGAGCAGGTTTCGGGTCAGGTCACAATCGTCAGAAGGTAACGGCTTCATGCCATGAAAAGGCAGGAAAAGCTTTATTCCGTTTTGGTCTTTAGGATTGTGGGATGCTGTNACCATAATGCCACCATCGGCTCTATTATGTAGCATAAAAAGAGGCACCAGGGGAGTCGGTACTACGCCCAGAACCATGGCCTCGCCCCCCGCTTTGCNGACNCCCCGAACTACCGCTTNAGTAAANTTNCCGGAAGGATCTCTGGGNTCCCAGCCGATGACGATGGNTNTTTTTTTTNGTGNAGCNGATTTTTTCTNGAACTGGCTTTTGACGTAGCAATAGACGTAAAGCTCCATAAACTCTTCGGTGATCCAGCCCTTTTCAAGAAAGATTTGAAGCGGAGTCGTTCCCCTGCATTCTGAATCCTTTGCCGATTTGATTTCCCGGCGAATCCCATCGGTACCCTGCAAGCGGTCGGGCACAACTGTTTGCATTGGGATCGTTTTAGGTTTCATGCGAAATTGGGGGTTTGAAAGGATGAAANTTTTTTGGAATACAGGGGTTTTTTTGTGACCGAGTGATTGTAACATAGGCACCTTAAAGAAAGAAGCGGTCANTCGGCGTGGGGCCAGCTGGCAACAGGTGGGTGTTGGACTCNTAGCGCATTGAAATCAAAAAGGTTTTTGCTGGATTTTGGTTTTAGGGAGAGTTNAACTGAACCTACCCGATTAAGCAGTAGGCAGGCCAACTATGGGAAATTTATAAGGATTGGACTATGGCTTATAACGCTTTTGTAAAAAAAGAAACTATTGACGCGGTAATTCGAACATCGGGGGAAAAATAGAAGGAAAGATTTCCAAACTCCCACATAACCGCCTTCTGGATATGTTGAATCAGGGAGAAGAGAATTTTATCCCCGTTACTGATGCGACGGTTTNCTGCCTGGTTACTGGGAATGTTCTGTTTAAATCGGAGTTTCTTGCTGTCAACAAGCTAAACATTATCCTCATCGCTGACCATTTGGTTACCGCCTCATAAGGTTGAATACCACGCGTGCCTCGGAGGGTAATAACTTTCACAGCACTCAAAGCGTGTCGACGGCTTAATANGTTACCGCTATCTGCCACCGGCGGCTCACCGGCCACTCGGCGTGGGGCCCAACCAGCAAAACTTTATCTTGCGAGCAAAGAGTTATCTCGGCTCAATTAAGCTCTTGCCAAGTTGCCTCCCCTGCCGAGGGGGGGCTAACTGTCAAAGCGAATTTTGGCCTTTTTCATCCAGTGTTTCTCATCGAACCGTTGGTTAAAATATTCTTCAAAGCGGATTTCATTTTCTGACAGGGCTTTGCCGTCAACCCATTGTGAGGGATTAGAAGAAGAGGGTGAGGGAAGGCCGAGTGTTTCTTTTTCTTCCAGGTCCTTTCCAAGTTCGGCATGAATATGTAGTTCTTCAAGGATTGATTTAGTTTTGGTTTCCTTCTCCGCATTTTTTTTCAAAATGCTTTCTATCAACTTGTCCACTTCCAGCACCAGATTGAATTCCGCAACATAATCAAGGAGTTCTAATTTCTGTAGCTTTTTTATGGAGAACTGGACATCAGGAGATTTCAGGATTGCTTTATTGATTTCTGTCCAAAGATACTCAGCTAATCTTTTTTTCTCATCCCTTTCCCAAGACATTTTCTCATCCCTTTCAGAAGTGCTTGTATTGGAAATAGTATAGGTTTTGACCATTACATATCTGTTAAGCCATTGTCACAACCCTGTAAAGATTGAGAAAGGGCGGTACCCGTATTGATTTACTAAGAAAAACCTTCAATAGAATATAGGGGATTTCAAACCGGACATTGGTATGTTTGGGTATGATTGAAAGAAGCTGGGATAGCAGTAATTATTCCTACAGGCTGGGGTCGTGGAACCTTTCTTTGAGGACNTCCACAGGACTAATATATTTATCACAGGCCACCACGGAATTTTTTTGATCAGAATCCATATTATCGAGATTCAGCGAATCTACCAGAACAGGTTGAGCGCCACAANCAGACCTCTCGTGCGAACAAAAATCACACATATTCAAAGTTATCAAAGATTTCTTACCTGTCATGAATTACGCCCATTAAGGTTGACCCGTACTATAAATTCCCGCAAGGAGTCTATTTTTGCTAACTATCATAGGTCTTAAATGGCTATTTGTAAATATATCAACTGTGAGTTTTTAAATATTTNCGCCTTTTTTGTCTAATTCAATATCTCCTCCTGATATCCAGCGAATTAGAGAGAAAAACAATTAATTGACGGAGGGGTGAATTTTTTACCCTTAAAGCTCAATTTCCCATCACAAATCCCCTAAAAAAAATAATANAACTATCNGTTTCTAAAGCACTTATTAGNTTTTGTGTGGACCCCTCCTTTTGGCATATTCCTTGCTCCTCTATTGGGTGAATAACTGTGCCCAATTTTAGGGACAAATAAGTAGGATTTTTTTAATAATTTTTTGAAACCAAAGGGTTTTCTGTGCAGGAGTTTCTGATCCTGGCCGGAGAGCAAAACATCCTGATATTTCGGGTTTAAGCATTGATTGTTGTAAGGCTGGTGGCGGAGGTTTTTGCTGGCAAAAATCATGCAACTCCTTTGTTTTCGGTATTTCAAGGATTTTGAGGCGNTGTGGGTAAGGCTAAACTTTGGACTCTAAAATACCGTTGAGAAAAAGGCATATTGAATGGACTGGGTAAAGGCAAATAATCGCATTTATAGCAAAATATNGCTGATAGGGATTTTTGTCTGCCTTTGGTGGAGTTCTATGGAANTACTATCCTACGCTCAAATTACCCCTCAAGGAAGGGACCAAACCTACAAGCAGGCCGCCCCCCAGCGGTTTGAGGAGAGATTCAAAAAACAGGAGTTCCCGCAATCGCAAAGGGTGCCGGTTAAGCCGGACAGCTTGAAACCTGTTTTTCCTGCCGCTATGAGGAAGGTGAATTTTCTTCTCCAGAGAATGGTTATTAAAGGCTCCACGATTTACGGCAAGCGAAAATTTTCGCGGCTATTCAGAAAGTATTTGCACCGGAGGATTAATCTCGAAGAGATTTATATCATTGCCCAGCAAATCACCAATATGTACCGCAATGATGGGTACATCCTTTCCAAAGCGGTGGTGCCTCCCCAGAAAATTGAAGGGGGTGTGGTTCAAATTAATGTGATTGAGGGTTTTGTGGATCGGGTTGCCATTCAGGGTCAGGTGCGCGGCCCGAGAAGGCTTCTCAATGAATATCGAAAAATGATTTTAAGATCCCGGCCCCTTAAATCCAAGGATCTTGAGAGATATTTGCTTTTGGTGGATGACTTGCCGGGGGTTTCAGTTAAGTCGGTTCTCACTCCTTCTGAAGATCAACCAGGAGCTACCCACATGACCCTGATTCTAAGTAATAAAGCCTATGAGGGAAATTTTGGTTTGGATAACCGGGGCACTAAATTCAACGGACCTATCCAGATAAACGCTGGGGTTTCGGGCAATGCGCTTCTTAAAAACTATGAGCGCATCGGCTTGCAGAGCGTGGTCACCACTAACACGGATGAATTGCGATTTTTCAGCGGCTTCTATGAACAACCCATATTTTCTGAAGGCACTAAACTGTTTTTTTCCGCATCATTCAGTGGATCCGAGCCCGGCTCCCTCCTCAAAANTTTTGATGTAGTGGGAGAAAGTAAAACCTTCACCTTTAAAATTTCACATCCATTTATCCGATCCAGGGCTGAAAACCTGAATGGGTTTGTGAGTTATACAAATCGAGACTCGGAAACGGAAATTCTGGGAAAACTGGATTCAGAAGACCGCCTCCGTATCGTTAATCTGGGGCTGTCCTACGATTTTGTAGATGAGTATCGAGGGGTGAACCTGGTCAGCTTCAATTTGAGCAAGGGTTTTGACATTTTTGACTCGACGGAATCAGGTTCGGAAAAATTAACTCGTTCTGGAGGCCACAGTGACTTTTCCAAGGTTTTCGGAGAGATGCTCCGGCTTCAGCAACTGGCACCTTCCTGGATGTTGTTGGGAGCTTTGTCCTGGCAGTATTCGTTTGAAAAACTTTTGGCTTCCGAGGAATTTGGTGTGGGCGGTGCAAGATATGTTCGGGCTTACGATTCTTCTGAAATTACCGGAGACCAGGGTTTGGCCTTTAAGCTGGAACTTCAAAAAGCCTTTCAGCCGAAGAAAAAATACTTCAGGGATATGCAGGCCTATACCTTTTTCGATTTTGGAAAGGTTTGGAACCGCGTTTCCACGGCCACAACTCCCTCGACTCAGAATCTTTATTCGCTGGGTGCCGGACTCCGTTTCAATTTGACCGACCAAATATCCGGTTACCTGGAATGGAACAAACCGTTGAGTNAGATAGTGTCTTCAGAGGGTAACAAAGACTCGCGATTCTTTTTCAGTCTATCAGCAAGGTTTTAGGGAATTTTTATGAACGTTTTTAAAATGAANCAGAGGGCATTCCCGCAAGCCGGCGTATCCGCCGCTGGCAGTGTGACGGTGAAGCAACCGGGGAAGGCGTGGAGAGCGATGCCACAGGNCGTGGCCCGGCGCAGAAGGAGGGTATTCCAAGTTTCGAAAAAGCCGAGTAACGTCTCCATTTTCCTGATTTCATTTTTAACCTATCTGATTGGCATTTTTCCTTCCATAGTCTTTGCCCTTCCTACTGGCGGGACGGTCCAGGCTGGATCGGCCACCATCGATTCGACTTCTTCCCAGCTAATGACCATTTATCAAACTACNGAAAAGGCCATCATCGACTGGCAGACCTTTAGCATTGAGAGCGCCGAACACGTTGATTTCCAGTTGTCCCAGGGTGGGGTGACGCTCAATCGGATAACCGGAGATGATCCTTCAAATATTTTCGGCAAGTTGACTTCCAACGGTGATCTCTGGCTGATCAACCCCAATGGAATTCTTTTTGGTGCGAGTGCGCAAGTGGATGTTCATGGCTTGATAGCGACCACCAGCGATATTTCTAATACGGATTTTATGAATGGCAATTATAATTTCGGCATTCCTTCCAGCCTGTCTGCAACGGTGGTCAACCAGGGCAGTATTACAGCGGCGGAAGGCGGACTGGTTGCCCTGGTTGCACCCGGTGTGCAGAACTNGGGCATCATCACTGCGCGTTTAGGCAAGGTGAGCCTGGTTTCTGGAATAACATTTACGGTTGACTTGTATGGCGACCAGCTCATCAATCTGGGAGTGGANAGCCAGGTGATGGGGCAGGTAACGGGAATGGATGGACAGGTGTTAACTTCGCTGGTCTCCAACAGTGGAAGCATCTTTGCCGATGGCGGATTGGTTCGATTGGATGTCAATGCCGCTCAGAATATTGTTGACCGGGTGATCAATATGGATGGCATCATCCAGGCGCGTTCGGCGGTTGAAAAAAATGGACAGATCATCCTCTCNGGTGGAGACGCTGGCGAAGTCAGCGTAACCGGCACACTGGATGCCTCGGGTTACGGTGAGGGCGAAACGGGAGGAACCGTTCATGTCCTTGGCGAAATGCTGAGTTTTGATGGGTATGGCATCATTGATGTCTCGGGCGATCTAGGTGGGGGAACGCTCCTTTTTGGTGGTGACTATCAAGGCCAGGGTTCGGTTCCCAACGCGACGGATGTATACGTTGGATCTGACACTCAGACCTTTGCTGATGCCGTGACCAGCGGCAACGGCGGCAAGGTGATCTTCTGGGCGGATAGGCGGATGCGATTTTATGGCATCGTCAAAGGCCGGGGCGGCCAATATTTTGGCGATGGTGGATTGGTAGAGGTTTCCGGAAAAGAAGAATTGTATTTTGATGGATCGGTGGANACCACCGCGGCAAATGGAAAAACCGGTACCCTTCTTCTTGATCCGGATNGTATTTTTGTCGAGGATGGAACCGGTGCTACTGCCAGTGGAGCTGTCACCGCCACTATTTCTGTGGGAACTCTTGAGGGCCTCTCCAGCACCACCAACATCCAGCTTTTGGCCAACAACCTTATTAAGTTTAATAACACCAGCAATATNAACCTGCAACAAGGCAGTGGAAATTCGGCCACCTTCACGGTAACGAATGGAGACATCATTTTCGCATCCAATACCACCCTATCGACTAATGGGGGAGACATTATTTTCAACGCTACTGGAGACTTAGATTTAGGAACTCTGGTTTCAAATGGCGGAGACATTGTGTTGAGCAGTGATACTCTTTCATTCGTAAACCTGGGCAGTGGCGCGGGAGATATTAACATTACTCATTTCGACGGTGGGAAAATAGGGCTTGGCACTAGTTTCTGTGGTTCGTCTTGTGACATTACAATCAGCAGCACTGACCTTGCCAACATGACGGGCAATAAGCTCATCATCGGGGGTACGGCCAACGGGGATATCTATGTTGATGGATTTACCCAGGACACGACCAGTTTTGCGAATGGAGTGGNGTTAAAGGTGGATGCGCATCTATCCGGTTCGAATGGCGCAATTGTTTTTGAAAGTTCGGCCTCTTCGTTTTCGGCTTTGACAGCTAGTGCGGTAAACGGTATAGAGGTCAACTCCGACCTGACAACTACTGTTGGATCCCTGGCTCTGGATGGGGACTCCGACAACGGTGTTGATACCAACGATCCAGTGGATAATATCAGCTTTGTCAGCGGGATCACTTTAACCAGCGCAGGGGATATTTCTTTGAGTGCCNCCAATGGCGGAATAAGCGCCGCAGGCGCTTTAACTCTGACCGCGCTCTCCAGTATCACCCTGACCGGAGCCTTGACCGGGGCCGGAGATATCTCGCTTTCCGCCAACAGTGGGGTCACCTTAAACAGCGGAATCAGCACAACAGGATCTCTTACTATCGAAGCGGATGCCGACGATAGCGGATCGGCTTCCACGGATAAATTGACTTTGGCCAGTGGCATTAATTTAAGCGCTGGAGGAGCCTTGTCACTGGATGCGACCACAGGAGGAATTTCCGGCCTGGGTAACGTGACCCTGACTTCTACCGGTTCTTCCATTACTGTTACGGATAGCTTGACGGCTCTGGGTGCTGTGACGATGACTGCCGCAAGCGGCCTGACTTTAAGCAACAGCACTTTAACCGGAACCGGAGACATCACCCTGCAGGGAGGCAGTGCGCTCTCACTTGCAAGCGGTATGAATATCACCTCGTCCGGAGGAAACATTATCCTGGGCGCCTCGGGAGGATCGATCACTGCCAATAATGGTGCGCTGACGCTTAGTTCCAATGGCAGCATAACTGTCAGCAATTCGTTATCGTCTGTTGGAGCCGTGACCATGACCGCCAATTCGGGAATCACCCTGGGAAGCAGTTTAACTGCCACGGGAGCCGTGGCTCTGGATGCGGATCTCGACAACAACGGTTCAGGCGATTTCACAATATCTTCAGGCACCTTGTCTACGGGAAATAACGCACTGACCATCACAGCCAATGATTTAACCCTGACCGGCTCCTTAAATAGTGGAACGGGCTCCACCACCATTAATGTTTCAGACGGAGGTTCTTTGGGCATCGGCTTCAGTTCTGGCTTCGGGATGAATATCGATGACACCGAGTTGGGCAATATCTCGAAGAACGGTGACCTCAATCTGGTGAATTCGGATATCACCTTTTCTTCTATTTCCAGTAGCTTAAGCTCCCTCGGAAAATTGACCATCGGCCAAAGTGGAGGAACCATTACTGGACAAGGCGCCCTGACGTTGTCCGCCGCCAAAGGATTGGACATCGCCAGCAGTATCACCTCAGCAGGCAACCTGATCCTGGAAGGTGATTCCAACAACTCGGTGGATTCGGATGACAGCATTTCCCTGGCCTCAGGAGTATTGCTCACTTCATCTGCAGGTTCCATCACCTTGGATGCGACCACAGGGGGAATATCGGCGGCCGGGGCAACAACCCTCAGTGCGACTAATGGCATCAACATCAACGATAATTTCACATCGGCAGGGGCCACGACAATAGATGCCGATACCGATAACGACGGTACAGGAACCTTCACCGTTGCTTCCGCATTGAGTACTGGGAACAATGCCCTGTCCATTACGGCGGGAAATCTGGCCTTGAGTGGTACCTTGAGCAGTGGAACCGCAGGCACCACGATTCTGGCTTCCCAAGCAGCATCCACTATCGGATTAGGCACGTCCAATTGTGGAGGGACCTGCGGTTTAAGCCTGACTTCCACGGAATTGGGGAAAATCACCGCCGGCAGTCTCACCATCGGTGATGGATCAAATGGAAATATTACTGTTGAAGGAGTGTCCTCCACCGACAGCGATCAGTTTGGTTTGGTCACTTTGAACGCGACGGCTTCCGGGTCTTCGGTGACTTTTGAAACCACAGACTCCTTTTTCCAAGGCCTGACAGTGAACGCGGCAGATGGAATCACTATTTCTTCAAACCTGACCACTAACGGAACGACCAGTTTCAATTCGGACTCAAATGCTACTGGCATCGGCGACTTCATTCTTTCTTCGTCCTTATCGACCACCAACAACGCGCTGTCGGTGACNGCTAATGGCCTGGTTCTGACTGGCACCCTTAGCAGTGGAACCGCGGGCACCACGATTCTGGCTTCCCAAGCAACATCCACTATCGGANTNGGCNCGTCCAATTGTGGAGGGACCTGCGGGATAAGCTTGNCTTCAACGGAACTGGCGAGTATTACCGCCGGCAGTCTCATCATCGGTGATGGGACGAATGGAAATATTACTGTTGAAGGAGTGTCCTCCACCGATAGCGATCAGTTTGGGGCACTCACTTTGAACGCGACGGCTTCCGGGTCTTCGGTGACCTTTGAAACCGCAGACTCCTTTTTCCAGGGCCTGACGGTGAACGCGGCAGATGCAATCAATATTTCTTCAAACCTGACCACCCTTAATTTGACTTTGGATGGAGGAACAGGAGGGGTGAGTTTTGGCGGAAATGTGACGTCTAGCGGAAATTTAAGCGTTATCTCTGGGGGAGCAATCACGGATACGGGGGTTTTGACAATAGCGGGAACATCCAGCTTCACCACGGATGTTGCCAATCAGACGATTACTCTGGACAATACATCGAATTCGTTCACCGGCGCGGTGAGTTTGAACACTTCAGGGACCACTGGCAACGCCACGTTAGTCAGTAATAGCGCGGTGACTCTTTCCACGTCCACCGTTGGCGGAAACCTTGATATAACGGTGGGCGGAGGCAATTCCCTGAATGTGACGGGTGCGGGATCAGCCGGTGGGTCTATCAGCCTCCTTGCGGACGATGACATTATTTTTACCGCCTCGGGCGATTTGACCACCACCGGAAACATCACCGTCAATGCAGATAACGATGGCGATGAAAACGGGTCGGGCGGAGCTTTGACCATGGTGGATGGAACGGTGTTTGACGCGGGTTCCGGAACCCTGGCCCTTTCTGCCGATGAAGACATCACCCTCGGTCTGGTTAAAACCACGAGCTCTTCTGATACGGCGGTAACGCTGATTTCAACCAACGGCGGGGTGGTCGATGCGGATGCGATAACGTTGGTTTCAGACTTTGATAGTGGTGCTAGTGCAGCTCTAGATATAGATGCGAAAAACGGACGACTGGTCGCTGAGGTAGCGACTGGATTCGGCTCAGCCAATGCCATTGAAACGGAAGTCAAATCTGTGAATATTGTAAATTCAACATCTGGGGACATCGACATTTTCGAGTTTGATGACTTGGATGTTTTCACAATCAACAATTCGGCCGGGGATGTTCAGGTTTCTTTTGAAGGGGGGATCACAGGAAAAGAAAATTGTGTGGCTGCCGGTGGAACGTGTAAGTTCCTTCGTCGCGACATCAGGAACGAGCTAATACTAGGCACCGGAAAAAACCTTGGTCAGCTTGTTGACAGTAGCATCAATCAGGCTACTTTTGATATCTTCGATCTAAAGGCTCCTGACTTTCAGGGCAAGACACCGGTAGACCTTATAGCCGGATCGCCCAACGGGCCCTTTACCATGGATGTCTTCAGTGAAAGTTTTGAGTTGGTTGAGTTGGCGGAAGGAACCTCTGGAAAATTTGATGGAATGGAAGTGAGTCAGGCTTTCTGGGGAGGGGAGAAAAATACCAACCTGGAAGTGGCTAAAAGAAAAAACACGGATAAAAAATCCCGTTCCCGGCAACGATCCGCTAAAAGGAAAAAACTGGGCAAGAAAAAGGTAGGTGAAACCGCCTCCATTACCCTGAAAAACCCGCGCCGCATCCAGACGAGTGAATCGGGTTATCTTGGTTTTGCTCCGCCGCCGGAGAGCCGATAAGCAACTACTAGCCGTAGGGGCAAAGAGGCGGTGAGGCTAAGCGACCGCCGAAGGCGTGGAGCCTTTTTCCTTCCATGGGAGTGGGCGGCAAACAAAAGGTAGCCCAGTGTGAAATTTTCCCTCAGCCTTTACCCTTTCTACCCCATGCGGGGCACGAAGATTAATGAAGAGGATATAACTGGAGCATGAAGGTTAATGAAGAGGGCATCACGCATGCCGCAGAGGGGTATTAAGAGCCTTTGCTCAACGAGTCCAGTGTGACGCTGGCATGCCCGCAATTGATTAGATATTCCGCATCGATAATGCTCAACCTGCCGTGTTGAGGGTCCTCCACATACTCCATTCCGTCAAATTTATTGCCGGTTTCAGGATTGCTTTTTAATTCGAGGAACCGGGTTTCAACCGGGTCTCGTCTGAGAAGTTTGAGGGTGGCTTCATCAAGTTTGAACCGCCTGTCCAGTTTTTCTAGCGCGGCCAGAGGTTCCATGCCTTCCGCCATGCCTTCNTTAATGTTTTCTTCCATTGAATTTTTTCTTTCCTGATGCCGTGCATGAGGGTAATCGGCCTGAGAGAAAACCATAAAATCCAGATCAAACCAGTAATTATTGATGAAGTCATCAAAGTTCACTTCGNCCCCGTTGCTCAAATGAATGTCCCGGGAGTTGCCGGGATCATCTCGAATCAAGCTGTTGTATACCTGAATGATATTGTGGACGGAGTCGTAGAGCACAGGCCAGTGATAGGCGCTGGCCNATTCGTGAGTGCGAAAGGAATCCATCNCCTTGACGAGCGTAACCAGTGTGAAATGCATGTCCTCCATTTTCAGGAAGGCTGACGTCCAGGAAAAGCGGTTGGTATACCATTGCTTGACATCAGCCGGGTAT
>PAWC01000015.1 GCA_002713385.1 Fidelibacterota bacterium | reverse complement strand
TAGTGCTTTGGGGTTTCCTGATGTGACCACATCAATGAGTTGACCATGATAGGCATGGGGCCAATCATTATAATTTCCAAGACCCTCAATAGAATTCTGCTCAATATCAATGATGACAACGCTATCAATGGAAGATTCTTCCACATTCTCTACCCTGGTCCGCATGCGGCTGTCATATGAACCGAACTCATAACCGTCTAATAAATCTTTGACAAAGGAAATTTTTTGGCTGCCGATACTAACAGCAATAGCAACAGCCAATCCAATAAGTGCACCGATGCCTAGGCGTTTTAACAGTTCATTCATGAATGATTAGATGGATTATTCAAGTGTAATAAATAAAAAGTGCAAAATACAAATATACCGGCTTATTCTTCAGCAGCGTCCAGTTCCTTATTCCATTGTACGAAATCCAGATCACCATCTTTGGCCTGGTCAAACTTGAACATATGGTATTTGCCGTCCTTACGCACATTGATCTGCATGCCTTCCACCAAGCTGATCCAGTCTTCCAGCGTTACTTCATAGGGGCCGGACACTTCCGTTACAGGTCCCAATGTGAATTTTGGTTTTCCAGATGAACTACCAGGATCTAGGGATTTACGTTTTTCCTGGCGTTCATCAATAATATTCTTGGCAGCATTCACATCCACCTTGCCATCATATACCAATACCTCACTCTCGTCATCACCGGCCTTGGCCCGATACTTGGTTCCACGGATAGCTGCCACAGCAGTGGGTGTACGCACTGATACACTTTTCTTTTCGCCAAAGACTGCCTTGGCCGATACAAATATATTTCCTTTTTTCAAATTGGCACTGAAATTCTTGGCCATGGGTTTCACATTGGCCGCAGTTAACTCCAACTCGGAATTTTCACCAATACGCATCTTGCCCCCGCCTTGCAGAGTGATCTCAGCTCGCGATTTGGGAGCAGTACGAATGACATCGCCTTCAAAAACAGGACGATTGGGCTTTGCCTTTTCCCAGGCTTCGACACCGGTGGCTTGGACCTCAACTTTACCTAGGGGCAAAGAGATCTTGCCAAATTGTTTTCCAGCAGTGTTGATATCACTTACAAAGAATACCAAGATGCTGAAAGTTAGAAGTATAAAAGAGGGAATGATTTTTTTCATTATTTCACCAAGACCATTTTTTTGTATTAATGTTTGATATTCATAATTATCATCTGTTGATAGCCTTTAGGCTTTATGTATAAATACACTGCCAAAATAATCCGAATCCTGTGAGCAAGGCAATAGGGGAAAATAAAAAGGGCTCCCAAATTTGGAAGCCCTTTTCTGAAGGTGCTGAAAGTACCTCGAATTCTATTTAACCATAATCATTTTATTGGTCTTGTTCAAAATCGTCTTACCGGAGATATCTCTAATCCGTGTCGAATAGAAATATACACCACTAGCGACTCTTTTGCCATCATGATTTACACCTCGCCATGTAAAATTGTGATAGCCAGTTGGATAAAGTGTATTATCAGCTATCCGTAGCACTTCTTCACCCAACAAATTATAAATGATGAGGTCTACAGTGGCCATATCTTCAAGTGTGATCAAGATCGACGTCTGCGGGTTAAATGGATTTGGGAAATTCTGGCTGATGCTGAAACGATCCGGATAGAGTTCTACGCCGGCATTGTTAGCATTGACAAATTCCTTTGTACCAGCAATAAAACGGATCTCATGTATGGACTCCGGGCTGCTCACCGCATATCGATAAACCGGGTTCCAGCGCAGATCCTGGGCCACTCCAAGAGTAATATCAATAATATAAACATCGAAATCAGCCGGAATATGATCGATATTTTCAAAGTTCAGATATACATTATGTCTATCATCTTCAGCGGCAACTTCCATATCCCAATATTCACCATTTTCTTTGACTGTGCGAATATCAGTTGTATATAAATCACCATATTGTGACCAACCACGGTTATCCACACGCAGGGAAATACCGCCTGGCAGCATAGGTGGTTCAAAGGCATCCAGAGCATCATATTCATCATAAGCATTAGTCAATACACCAACGGTGTTTAATTTATCAACACCGAGACCATTCCTGGCGCTGATATCAATGAGCCATTCGTTTTCCAGCAGAACAATTTCCGGATTGCTTATTTTCAGACCGCCGCTGCTCTTACTTGGTTTGATATAGAGTTGGTTAGCCGTGGCTGATTTATAAACATATCCTTTCCAAGGCTCTAAACTGTTTGCTGCGACCCAGCCATTGCCACCATCATATGTATAGAAATTAGGATCACCGGTGAGAGATGTACTGTCATTAATGAGTACATTTTCCAAAGGAATATTGAAATCAAAGGGGTTCCCCAGCATGACCCATTCACTAGAAGTGAAATTAATCGTAAAATCAACATCTGTGGCCACTGTTCGTGTTTGACCGGTTGTAATATTTAAACCAGCATCCTTTACGATCAGGAAGTAACCTACACCCGGGTCTATATTGCTGATAGTAGCAAATTCATTCCACCCAGAGCCTGAGTATGTAAAGAAACGCCATTTTGTATCATCGTAGACCAACAGATCATCCACCAGGATATCTGTGGGTGTATTGTTGGCTGCCTGACCGGGGAAAGATAAAAGTTGATAACTGGATACAGCAGATCCATTGGGGACACCGGTTGGCCAGCGGTCCGTACTGGATAATCCTGCGCCCGGAATCGTGACAGATATAGAATAATGACCCAGATCCGGTTTATAGGTTTCATTTCCGGCAATATCCCTTGAATAAATATAATATTCCACACCAACTGATGTTACGAAACTGCTGGCAATCTGATATGTATTCAACGTGCTCATATCAACAGGTGCTTGCCATTGCACTTCACCGCCCTTACGGTAGTAGAGTTTAGCTTCTTCAATACCGGATTCATCATCTGTAAACGTGGCAGTAATGGTTACCGGCGAATTTTCTGAGGCTTCCAGTACTGGATTATGGGCAATTTCCGGTACTAAATAATCCACATAGAATGTTTGTGGGTTGCTGGTAACTGTTTCATTATTGGCACTGTCATATGCAGAAATGGTCCAATTATGAGTACCAACTGCAAATCCTTCTGGATAATTCATTCCTGTAGAATCTGGATGTTGCTGATAGATACTGCCTTCATTAATATCAAGCTCATAATATTGCAATCCGGCAGTTACATCAGAAGACGCTTCCCATTCAAAACGCAGGAATACAGAATTATACCAAGCTGTTATGGGTGCCGTCACATTGAAAACTGCCGGAGGTGTATCATCCCATTTAGCAATGATAGACTGATTAGTTCCTACATCTACATTGCTGGCATTATCTTCCAGCCACACTTCATAAGTAGAAAGCGCGTTGGCCGGCAACGTAAGTCCAGTTAGGGTAGAGATATTCTGGCTTTCTACATAATTATCACCGCTGCCATCAATGCTGTAGTGGGCACCTGCTACTCCAGAATGCTCTGACGGGTTTGACCAAGTCAAAGTAAAATCATTTACACTGGTCCATACATTCGGGCTGATGGCCAGATCGGAAACAGCTGCCGGTGCAATAACATCTTCAACACGATAAATAACCGTATCATTTGCTGTGTTGTTATTAAATACAGATTCAACCTCAATATTAAAATCTATTTGAGATAACCATGGTGCTTCATTGTCGGCAGCAACAATGATGGAAGCAAGTCCGTTTGTTGTGCTATTATCTTCTTCACTTGTTGTCCAATCCGCTGTCCCAGAGTAGTTCCAATTCACCACGCTACCATCGGAAACATAATTTTCAAATTGATCCATAACTTGGATTTCCAGTGTATCAATTTGACCTTGGACTACATACATAGTATCAGGAATGTCTGCAATGATGGTTGTAGGTGCGCCAGGAAGAACCGTGATGACTTCTGTGGTGTCATTTAAACTGGCAGTATTATCAACCCACACTCTCACCCTATAGAAAGCACCTGCAGTAACATCTGTCGTTAACACATTGGTTGCTATCCCACTTACATTAGTAGAAGTTGTGTCTTGTAATAAAGTGTTTTCCAGATATCCGTCAGCACCCTCAACAATTGACCAGAAAACAGGAACTCCCTCTAACGCATTGTCAAAAGTATCAATAATAGTAACCTCAAGAGGGACTGTATTTTGATCTGCTTCCGGATTTCGTTCATAAGTATCTGTAATAGTAAGATCGAATGGATCATCAGGAACAATCGTAATTGTATTGCTTACCATGGATGCTGAACCGGATGTGACTTCAATAGTTACAGTGTTGCCTAGCACAGCTGATGGATTAGTATTAATTATATTGGTGGTAATCCCGTCAGTAGTAGATGATGCACTTAAATTCAGGGAAATTCCAGCTGACGCAGGTTGTATTGCCCAGTCTATGTTAGTACCATCAGATACCAAATTGTTATTTTGATCATAAACTGTTACACTAATGTTTAATGATTCATCCTGTGTCATCACCGTATCATTTGCCAAATCGAATACAAACAAATCACTGGCTCCTGGAATAACATGAATAACTGCTGTGGTATCATCCAGATCATAAATGGATCTTACATTTCGGTTGGTGTTGTTTTCATTAGATGTATTATTAACAATTCTGACCGGTAGTGAAACCAGACTTGTTTCACTACGGGAATTCAGCAACCCTAATCCGTTTTTACCGGATTGCTGATTGTGGTTTGTGCCTGGAACAGCTACAGCATTTTGATCTCTACCCTGATTACCCATCAATACTGACAAGAGAGCATTATCTGTTACCCAGCCGCGCACCTGATAATCATTGCCCGCAGCTGTTGATGTATTCAACGTTACATTTGCAACCCCACTGGCATCTGTAAAAGTAGAAGCTGCACTTAAACTTTCACCTGTATTGTTACCTGTTACCACTCCCCAATTGACCTCNACACCTGCCAGGGGATTATCAAAAGTATCGATCATGGCAGCCTCAATCTCGATGGAGGCAATATCTGCTGAAAGATCTATCTGGGCTGCGGTGAGTTCGCTGGGCATGGTCAGGTTATAAATATCATCAGGTATAATAGTAACCAATGCACTTTGATGAACACCATTGCCTGAAACTGCTTGGACTCTTACTTGATCCCCCACTGACAAGCTGTTGCCAGTCGGATCGGTAGCAAGTGTTACGCTTACTGAACCAATGNTTGTTGAAGAAGTAGATTCACTTAATGTAAAACCGTCGCCATTGCCCGTTACCACAATAATACTCAAAGTGACAATTTCTCCATCAGATACAAGATTAGTGAATTGGTCATAAATATTTGCACTGAATGACAATTCATCAGATTGAGTCATGTACATATCTGTCTGTTCATTCACCCATACTGAATCTGGTGCACCGGGAAAGATTTTAAAGTATCCACCTTGAGCAGTCGTTGGATCCCCGCTATTTTCATCCACAGTAATTGAATTAATATCACCAGTTGTGGTTGTAGAATAATATGTATTNCTTACACGTCCCCGGAGATCTGCTCCATAGGTGGTATCAATATCAAATGTACCTTGTTGATTCCCAAAAGCATTGCCCCATTGAATTGAAGGGTTGGTCATGTAATGGCCAATCGTATTAAAAATTTGTGCCTCAACTANAAGACCAGCACCAACAGTTGAGCTAGTGTCAGGGTTAACAGATATAGTATCACCTACAGCAGGATACAAAACTGAAGCAGAATCTGATGCATAGTCTGTCTGGTCATGATAATAACAGCCAGCATCAGCAAATGTGAAATCCGGGTCAATGTTAAATTCCGTAGTATCCAAATCTATCGCGCTAGCCGTGGACAGCAACGTAAAATCACCACCGTCATAATCGACAAACTGACCTGTGTTGTTAGTAACTGATCCTACATTATTAATTGTACCACTGCCTGAGGTNCCACCTTCTAATATAGAGTAATTCAAAGTAACGGTGCCGTTGTTGACTTCTAAAGACGTACTATTATCATTCCCAGCAATTGTAATATGTGCAAGAGTCGCATCACCATTTATGATCAATGGAATAACCGCAGCTTCCACATCCTGAATCACCATATAGGAATAAATATCTTCAGTTCGTCCGCCGGAGCCAGTATTAACAATGACTCCGCCATACGTAGAATCAGGATCAGAAGATTGAAATGAAATGGGTTCACCGGCTTCACCGCTGGCCGCCATAACACCATCAATTATCAGAGTTACACCGGGCTCAAAATATAAATCCGAACCAGATTCTATAAATAATGTATCATCTTCTGCCAGAGTATAATCTTCTGTGAAAACCACTGGTTCATCTTCGGTGATATCCACATTTTCTGTGGACGTACCGGCCAGCAATTCACGAATCAATGGAAAAGCGCCCATATCTACAACAGTGCTGTCGGCATCATATTCTGTTAGAGGGTTACCTGTATCAATACAAGGGCTGTTAATCTGAAGGTTAAAATCTCCATCGAGCGTATCAACAAAAACTGGATCACTATTAATGTTCCCAACTCCACTTTGTCCACCCTCTACGTTTGAATATGTGATGGCGGGTAAACCATACATTGAAGTGGTGTTATTCCAGAGAATGGAATTCAATACAAAAACTGACCCGAGACTATTTTCATATACACCAGTCCAATTTCCATAAATAGTCATATTGTACATGTAGACCACAGCTGTATTATTGATGGTAACACCACTATATTCAGAATCTGTTATCAATAGATTATATAAAGTCACAACTGCATCATTATTGATCTGCAGTACATCATCGGTACCATTATTGTTTGTCAAATGGAGATCATATAATGTGGGGGATCCGCCTGTGATTTCAAAGAAACCATCTATATTAACATCATTTTCAGGATGATCACCACTGCCAACAATCAGAATATCTTTACCCCAGTTATTCAACGATTCATTGTAAGTCCCTGCTGAAATATGTACTTCATCATCATAGATAGCGTGGTTTAGGGCATGTTGAATCGTTTCGAATGGATTTTCTTCCGTTCCCATAGTTGCTGTCACCGAGTCTGATCCAGAGGTGGATACATAAAAATTTTGTTTGGCATATGTAGTTGCAGCATCAAGGGCATTTTCATAGGCCCCCATATCAGGAATACTATCCGAACGGGCATTGCCCTCAATATCATAGACAACAGCACTTGCAGCGCTGGCTTGGCCGATAACCGGTGACCAGTCCTGCAAATGAAAGTTGCCACCAAGGCCATCTATAAATCCTGGTCGGCCATTATAATTTCCTTCGCCATCATTACCGCCCATAACATCAGAATATGTTACGTCTGCCTCATCATCTATCGGGCTGTTGCCCCACAGGATAGAATTGGAAATACTTACAGCACCGCTGAAACTGATATCATCATCCCCATGGTTTCCAACTGCCGTAATAAAATTTAATGTTACATTACTTTCACTGCTGGAAAAAGCACCCGATTCGGCTGCATGATTACCCACAAATACGCAGTTCACAAATTCAGAATGGGAATCAGAAGCATAGACCGCGCCACCGCTTGTGGTTGCTGAATTATTTCCAAAAATAACATTTTCAAAAATGGGATCAGCACCATCAATATATACAGCACCGCCGTTATCCGCTGCACCGTTTTGAATAGTGATACCTGAAATAATAGTGGAGTCTGTCTCATCATTTTCCAGAATGAAGGCCTGGCCCATGTTTTCGCAGTCAATGATCGTCGCAGCAGCGCCATCCGTGGAGCGGATAATACGGTCCACGCCATTAAAATTCAGATCCCTGTTGCCAGAACCGGCATAGGTTCCGCTGGCCAATTCAATGGTATCCCTGACCACAGATTTATTAAACGCTTCACCCAGGGTTAATAATGGTGCGCCTGCAGATAGACCATCATTACTGTCACTACCGCTAACATCTACATACAATACTTTCCTGCGTTGCTCCCAGCGTTCATGCTCATAAGCACCAATATCCGGTTTAGAACCTTCCGGATTTGGTCGCAGGTTACCTAGAATATCAACGCTAGGTGCAAATATGTCCTCTCCTTCTGCATCTTCAATTTCTGTACCACCCAAACCGATGGCCGGACTGAATTCATTAAGCGCATAAGCAATACTATCTTCAAAAAGCGGGTCAATGTCGTAGTGCTCATCAGGATCAAACCATGAACTACCAGTGGAGCCTTCAAAAATCGAATGGGTCATTTCGAGATAATCTGTATGATCACCATCGAAGTCTAATTGTAAAAAGTTAGGCGTATTACCAGCAACAATTGAATTAAGTATGATTACCTCTGTTTCAGGATCTACATAATAATTAGCTAAATTCAATCCTGAACCAAGCGTATTGATAAAACCTACATTGCCCGTAATAGTTGTATTTATCAGAGTAAGTTTTGAATTATCAACTGATATGCCTGCAGCTCTTGACCATGAATTAAAACCAGTAAAATAGTTATCAGCAATTAGCGAATTTCTAATTCTCGCCGTACACTCCTGGCCCACAGCTATACCAGCACCCTGAGTTACAACATCATTCCCTGAATTATCCACGTTATTAGACACCACTTTGCAGCGATCTAAATATAAGGCGCTTCCAGGATTGCCCCGTACGCTAAACCCGCCGCCTTCTACCCAACCAGAATTCGTACCGGGATAATAATTTCTATTGTTTCTAATTATGCAATCACGAAAAATACCAACCCCATTATAAATAAATACAGCTGAAGTGTTAGCATCACCATCTTCAATAATACAGTTTTCAAATATAACAGATGAATATAAAATGACATCCTGCCCATCAATCCAATAATTTACTCCATAAATCGAGATGGCTGAACCGCCTCTGTCATCAGCCTGACCAGTGTAATCTTCACCGCCATTCACAATATTAAAGCCAATGATTTTTAAGGTCGTATCTGAAAGATTATCGATTAAGAAAGCCCGGCTGTTGCCCTCACAATCAATAACCGTCGAATCTGGGCCGCCCCGGGACATTAAAACTATATTATGGGCAAATTCAATATCCTGATCATCGGCACTGTCATACGTCCCTGGTAAGACCAGTACGGTATCTCCTGCTGCAGTTAAATCAATGGCATCCTGAATCTGGGTCAAAGGTTCCTCCGGGCTGCCTTCAGCGTTTGAGGAACCGTTAGCTTCATCAACAATCCACACAGGTCCCTGGAAAAATGGTGATGTTTGTTCAAATAAGGTTGGTGAACTTTCATAACCGGCAGTATCCACAGCGGTGACGTAGAACCAGTAATCTTCACCATTGGTTAAATTTTCTATAGTAGTACGAGTGTTGAAACGTCCTTCCACTGTATCCATAGCTATAAAGGTAGAATTTTCATTTTCACTCATGTAGGTAATGTAACTGGTCACATCGTCTTCTTCATGATAATCCCATTCCACCTGTATAGAAAGATGGAAAGGTGTTGCGGTTACATCTTCAACTATTGCTGGATAGGCAGTAACTGCCAGCTCATGTTCATAGGCCCCCAGGTCCGGGTTGGAATCAGCAGGGTTAGGTCTTGCATTGCCCAGCAGGTCAATTGTAGGTGCAAATATTTCATTCCCTTCAGCATCTTCCTCTTCAACCTCACCAGCGCCAATGGCGCGACTGCGAGGGTGTAATGCATAGGAGGTACTATCAAGAAAGTCTGGTTCAAAATTGTACACTCCATCCTCATAATCACCAACATCATCGATACCGGTAATAAAGGAATACGAAACTCTTAGTTCAGTATTATTGTCATAATTAAATGGATTATTACCAGGATAATTATCCGTCATAATAGAGTTTAAAACAGTGAAATTACTCGGGTTGTTGTTACTAATTATAGAAGCAACGCCGCCACTTTCATTATCCCCGTCGTCATTATCCGCAGTATTCCCAACAATGGTACAATTTATAACTGTAACATTCACTCCGCCCCAATCAATGCAAAACGCTCCACCGAGTGCCGGAGAACCAGGGCTATTTTCGACTAACGCACTATTGTTAGCAATGATTGAGTTAATTACCTTAACATTGGTAATACCCCCATCTCCTTTAAAAAACATTGCACCACCATAGGCCCAATCCCCAGCAATGGTCGTATTATCAGTTATTTTACAGCGATTGATAAAAACATTACATTCTGAACCAAAATAAATGACAGGATAAGTCCAACTATTATTGCTCACTGTATTATTTTTTATTTCACAATCAAAAAACCGTACATTTGCATCTCCTCCATAAATTACTGGATTCTCTGATGTGGTTTCGGTAAAAATACAGTTTCGAAAAGTTACTCCACTGGGTCCACCACCACCACCGAGAATTTGAACAGCTGAACCAGACGAGTTATACTCACCATCCCCGCCACCATTATAGATGGTAAATCCTATAATCTGAAGGGTAGTATCTGTTTCATCAGTTATTTCAAATAGACTTTTATTNCCCTCACCATCCAGTATTGTTACAGCTGCACCATCGCGGGATTTCAGGACAATATTCTTGGGGTCTCCATCGTTAACACCGCTGGTATATTTAAAATAGAGTTCCTGGTCATCAGCGCGGTCATATGTACCCGGCAGGACTAATACTGTGTCGCCAGCAGCAGCTATATCAATAGCATCCTGAATTTCTCGCACAGGTTCTCCCGAACTGCCATCTCCGCTGGAAGAGCCATTATCAGTGTCCACATACCAGACAGGTCCTTGGTAAAAGGGCGTTGTTTTTGTATGAAAGGATGGTAGACTTTCATAATCAGATGTATTGACCGCTGTGACATAAAACCAGTAATCTTCATCATTGGTTAAATTGTCTATGGTTATATTTACTGTAAACCGGCTGGTTACAGTATCCACAGCAGTAAATGTAATGGAGTCCTCGCTTATATAGGCAATATAGCTGTCTACATTATTTTCCCCATGCAGATCCCATTCTAACAGCACAGATTGATGCAGTGGTGTCGCAGTGAGATTTTCAAGTGGTGCTGGGTAAGGTGTTACAGCCAGGTCGTGCTCATAAGCACCTAAGTCAGGATCTCCACCACCGCTGCCCGGACGGGCATTTCCTGCTAAATCATTGCTAGGGGCATAAATGGTTTCATCTTCAACATCAACGCTTTCTGTTGCACCCTTACCGATGGCCGGACTGCGTTCATGCAACACATAGGTTGTATCAGTAAAATCGGGAAATGTATTTAACAATATTTCATCACCATCTAAATCATCATCACCGCCGAAAAGGGAATAGGATGCATAGATNTCNGCACCATCATTTCCATTCANNATTTANATATATCTGATCATTATGGTCGGTCACNGAAGAAGAAGAGGTATTGGTTATNGTGGTATTTCCATATATAATACTGTTAAATATGGTCANTTNTGNNGNGTNNNCATCCTCGTTGATAGTCTTCNNCATGGATAGCACTGCCAGACNNATCACTCCAANTCACTGCCCCATTTACCTGGTTATCAGCAATGGTACAATTGATGAGCAGTAAATTTCCGCCCCGCATTTTGATACCGCCGCCTCCTATAGGGTATGAGTTATTTGAACTGTTGAAATTTATTGAATTACCAGCAACAATTGTGTTTACCAGTTTTACATCATGATCATCCCCGCCAATTCCTATAGCACCGCCATGTACATATTTAGGCTGATCCGCTGTGACTGTATTATTATCCAGTTTTGATCGATAAAAATGAACTATGCTACTGCCATAAGAATAGGGGCCGCCTATTCTAATAGCACCGCCTATTGCATCTTCATCATAATCATCGGCGTTAAATGTATTACCCGAAATTTCACAATCATTAAAAATAGCCTTGCCATATATCACTTCTATGGGTGAATCTTCTCCATCAATATCTTTGATGATACAATTCTTGAATGTGACGCCTGAATATTCAATAATCTGCTGATTGTTATTATTATAGGAATCACCATGAATCTTGATCACTGATCCGTCTGCATCATCTTCCCCGCCATCACTGGCTGTAATAGTAAAACCAATGATCTGCAGCGTTGTATCTGTGCCGTCGCTAATATCAAATACACGTTTATCTTCTCCATCAAGAATGGTGGTGGCAGCTCCGTCCCTGGATTTTAGCACCAGGTTTTTGGGCTGGTATGAATCATCCAAAAAACTGAGTTCCGTGTCATCATTGCGGTTATATGTGCCCGGCAGGACTATAATTGTATCGCCGGCAGCGATCATATCAATAGCATCCTGGAGTTCACGGAAAGGAGTGGCTGGTGAACCATCTTTTCCTGATCCGGATGATTGATTCCAATCCACATACCAGATCGGGCCAGACCATTTGGGTTCACCTGAAACTTCATTCGACTTTGAAGATTCATAGCCATCCAGGTCCATTGCGCTCACGGCAAAATAATAGGTGGTATAATTATCTAATCCTGTAGCGGTGTAAGAGTTTGTACCGGAAACACTGTCCAGTAATGCGGTTGCTGATGATGTACCATAATAGATGCGATATTCAGAAAGGTCGTCTTCTGAATTTGCAGTCCATGACAATGTGATAGAAGAATCGGCCTCAAGATCCACAACCAGGCTCTGCGGTGTGGCTGGATATGGTGTGGTGGAAAGGCTGCTCTCAAAGGCGCCCAAGTCCGGTTCAGAGCCATCAGGATTGGGTCTAACACTGTTATTATAGTCAAAGGCCGGAGCATCAATATCTTCATATTCATCTATACCGGCGCCAATCGCTACACTGGCATTTGATAGAGTATAATTACCGCTGCCCACGAAATTGGGGTCTGTATCCATAAGGTCATCTTCATCCAGGCCGGTTTCTTCAAAAAATTCTAATATAGAATAATTTATATGTGCGCCATTATCACCAAAGGGACTAGTGTAGCTTGACAAGTTTATACGGTTATTCTGCGATTCCAAATACCCTTCAATTTCATTACCGTAAATGATAGAATTGAAAATGGTCGTGTTGTGATTCTCAGTACCATTGCGACAGATTCCAGCACCGCCAACGTTATCAAAATTTTCAGAAATATNGGTTATAGAATTATCAGCAATGGTACTGTTTACTATACGTAATTCTGGATCCTCATCAGGATTGCCATTTTCATAATCATTTATATCCGTACTATAGTGTATCGCTCCACCCTGGGCATTGCTGAAGTCATTATTATCAGCATATTGTCCATCCAGTTTATTATTCACCATGATGGTGTTTACCAGGCTGACCGCTGGATATGCTGCATGCATACCACCGCCATAAATTTCATCAGCTATAACACTGTTGCCGCTGATAGAACAGTTCACAAAGCGGATATATTCTCCTCTCGAGAGATAATTGCTTATAAAAATACCTCCGCCAAAACCTGCATCACGGTTTCCATNTCTGCCGCTCTCAATATCCACTGTNTTGGAATCAATTCGGGTATTTTCAAAGTAAGGGATNGCTCCAAAACCAACTGCAACTGCACCGCCATTCAAACTTATCTGANTACCATTAAAANTACCGCGTTTTAGCGAGTTNCCTGCTATAACACAGTTTTTAAACTGCGGGCGAAATGCAGTGGTATCCCAATTGCTNNCGNTTTNAAANGCCCCCTCAATCCCTTGAAACGCGTGGATCCGGATCGGGCCATAAATATCATTATAATTATAGTTTGAATGTGCTTCAACATGCAGGTTTCTAAATACACAGCCGTCAAATGTAGGCTCGGCAAATAGTATTAACACGGGAGCAAATGCTGGATTTCCAGATGTAATTTCTGAATCAATAAACCGGCAATTTGTGAAAGTTGGCGCCCAGTCTAGACTGCTGTTTGTTCCAGGACCAATAATAGATATCAATGGTTCATCATCGGGACTATTCTTGAACGTAAAAC
Source organism: Fidelibacterota bacterium (assembly GCA_002713385.1). Lineage (GTDB taxonomy): Bacteria > Fidelibacterota > Marinisomatia > Marinisomatales > TCS55 > UBA2126. The sequence continues at coordinate 598 of PAWC01000015.1, read as the reverse complement.
CAATAAATTCTGTGGAAGAGGCATAACCCTCATAAGCCTCCTCATATGCATCCATAACCAATGCAGGATACTGGCCTTCGCCATCAATGAATGTGGAATCTGGACCATTGACAGCTTCAAGGGTAATGTTTTTGCCCTCTAAAGCAATTACGGGAGTTGAACCAGACTCTTCATTAACTTGTATATTCCCCCCGCCCTGACTCGGTCCATTTTGAATCCATATTTGAACAAAAGAGTTTTCAAGCTGAAAATATGTATTCGATGTATTAGATGCCTCAATCTTAAAATCGTTTACACTGCTAAAATAGCTAGCGCTTGCGTTTATCGTCCAATCGCTGCCTGGATAAATGGTTGGATCAAAATGTGTAAAACTCAGGGATGAGGGGTTACCATTACTTACAGTAAAACTTCCATTTTGATTACCATAACCATCATCGTAACTAAAACTATATGTTATTTCTCCTCCACTACCAGAGTCGTATATATACGTTCCAGCTAAAACAAGAATTCGTTTTCCATTAGTTGTTGTTTCAGCGGAGATTGCTTCTTGTAAGGTGTGGTATGGATTTGATTGACTGCCATCTTCAGAACTCGTGGC
>PAWC01000014.1 GCA_002713385.1 Fidelibacterota bacterium | reverse complement strand
TTATCATTATTATGGTTTTGCCACTGCATATGTTTTGGTGGAAGGTCTGCGAAGATCCGGGAAATATCCTACCCGCGAACGCTTGATGAAAGGCTTGGAAACTTTAAATAATTGGGATAGCGGTGTATTTCCATTGTTCACATATAGTCGCAATGACCATGCTGGAGTTGAAAGTGTAATCTTACTGCAACTGCAAGGTGGCAAACAGGTCGCTATTACTGACTGGCGTAATTAATAATTAAAAATGAGGCCCCGTGAGGGGCCTCATTGCTTTATGAACAAACTATCGATACAGAACCTAAAAATGCATTTTTCCGGGGTCCATGCTCTTGATGATGTATCCTTTAAGGTGAATAAAGGAGAAATTTTTTCACTGATAGGTCCCAACGGTTCTGGTAAATCTACGTTGTTTAATTGTATCAATGGTTTTTGTGAGCCTCAAAAAGGTGATATTAAATTTAATGATATTGATCTGATAAATAGCAAACCCCATGAAATCGTAAAACACGGTATTTCACGAACCTTTCAAAATCTTCAGAATGTACCTTATATGACATTGCTGGATAATGTTCTTTTGGGTGCTCACCATAGGTTAACTGTGCGGGATACATTCAACCGATGGATCTCGCAAAAAGAGCGGGAGCGTGAAGAAGCGTTGGCTTTAGAAATCATGGATTTTCTGGGAATAGCCAACTTTGAAAATAAATATTTGACTGGTCAACCCTATGGCATCCAGAAACTGGTGGAAATTGCACGTGCTTTAATCTGTAAACCAAAATTGATTCTGATGGATGAACCGGCAGCTGGAATGAATGATCAGGAAACACTGGAAATAGCAAAGATCATTTCTGAAATTAGAGATGTTCTTGGTATTACAGTTTTGGTCGTAGAACATGACATGAATCTGGTTATGAGCATTTCAGATCGTATCTGTGTCTTGGACTCGGGTAAAATATTGGCCATGGGAATACCGGAGGAAGTAAAAAATCATCCTGAAGTTATTAAAGTGTTTTTGGGAGATGAAGCACATGCTTAAGATGGTTGGAGTAGAAACTTTTTACGGTAAGATCAAGGCGCTGCATGGTGTTTCTCTTGGTGTTGAAGAAGGACAGCTTGTATGCATCCTTGGTGCCAATGGTGCCGGAAAAACGACCATATTGAAAACGATATGCGGTATCACTGAACCGGAATACGGCACGATCCATTTCAATGATGTACAGATCAATCATAAAGATCCTGAAGAGATCATAGAATTAGGTATTTCCCACGTGCCTGAAAACCGCCGCATTTTCCCTGAATTGACTGTTTATGAAAATTTATTGATGGGTGGATTTCTCATTAAGGATAAAGAACTGTTTGTAGAACGGTATGAAAAAGTTACGAATTATTTTCCCATATTATCCAAACGTGCCAGCCAACAGGCCGGAACATTAAGCGGCGGTGAACAGCAGATGCTGGCCATTGCCCGTGCCTTGATGCTGGATCCAAAACTATTACTTTTAGATGAACCGTCACTTGGCCTTTCGCCAAAATTGGTACAGGAGATTTTCTCCATCATTAAAGATCTCCATCAGTCGGGAGTAACAATTCTATTGGTTGAGCAAAACGTGAACCATGCCTTGAAGATCGCTGATTATGGCTATGTGCTTACATCAGGTAAAATTTTTTTAAGCGGTACTTATGATGAATTATACGAAGAAGAAAAAGTTCGGGAAATGTATTTGGGAGAAGGTAAATACGTCCGCAGGGCAAGTCTCTGGAGATCATGAGTAAACCTGATTTTAATATTTGTAATACTGTGCCGAAAGCATTTTGGCATCATGTAACCCATCAAAAAGACGAAATAGCCAATTGGAGCAAGGTACAAGGTGTTTGGAAATCTCAAACCTGGGGTGAGTATGGAGCAATATCCAAAAAGATCGGTTTGGCTCTCCAGGCTTCCGGAATGAAACCAAGTGATAAGATTTCTATTCTTTCACAAACGCGGTTGGAGTGGGTGCTGTGTGATATGGCTATTATGTGTATTGGCTGTGTCACGGCACCAGTTTATCATTCCAATACGGAAGAACAAGTTCATTATATAGCAGAACACAGCGATGCAAGACTTATGTTTGTTGAAGATCAAGAGCAACTTGATAAAATTTTAGAAATTTGGGATAGATTACCAAAAATTGAGAAAGTGATTGTGTTTGAATCTTACTATCCAAAAGACCTGCCTAATGTGATACCATTTTCTCTATTTATTGAAACTGTAAATGATGATGGTTCTTTTGAAAAAAGGATTGAAGCCAGTAAGCCTGAAGAAGTCGTCAGCTTTATATATACATCTGGAACAACTGGCCATCCTAAGGCTGGTGTGATTGACAATTTCAATGTTATCTCTACGATCAAACATTTACCTGATATGCTCGATATCAGGCGTGAAGATCTTTCAGTTGCTTATTTACCCCTTGCTCATATTGCTGAGCGCTTGCTGGGTCATTTTATAAAACTTGTTTATGGAAATGCAACTGCCTTTGCTGAAAGTATTGCAGATATGCCGGACAATGTGCGCCAGGTTGGCCCGACAATTGTTTTTGGAACCCCACGAGTCTTTGAAAAATATTATGCCCGGATTGCTACTGGGATTGGGGATGCGACATGGATACAAAAAACAGTTTATAACTGGTCCGTAGAAACCGGGAAAAAACGAGCCAAGTTATTATCGAAGGAAAAATCGATTACCTTTTTATTAAAATTAGAATCAGCCATTGCCAGGTTTTTCATTTACAATAAGATCCGGGATATTTTTGGTGGTCGAGTGCGCTTTATGATTTCAGGTGCAGCGCCTATTTCTCCGGAAATTATTCATTATTTCAAGTGGATGGATATTTCGATTTATGAGGGCTACGGAATGACCGAGACAACTGGCGTTATTTCATGTAATAGACCTGGCTTTGTTAAAATTGGTTCGGTGGGTCAGGTTTTACCTGACACTGAAATACGAATTGCAAAAGATGGCGAAATATTTGTCCGTGCTCCGCAAAACATAAAAGAGTATTATAAAAATGAAAAAGCAACCAATGAACTCCTGAAAGCGGATGGCAATGGTAGTTACTGGCTACATACAGGAGATGTAGGTCATATTGATGAAGAAGGTTATTTATTTATTACAGATCGAAAAAAAGATTTAATCATTACAGCTGGCGGTAAGAATGTCGCTCCACAAAATATAGAGAATCTGCTTAAGACCAGCCCTTTCGTAAGCCAGGCCATGGTATATGGTGATGCAAAACCATATCTTACGGCACTTATCACCATGGACGAAGATGAGATCACCAAATTTGCCCGTGATAGAAAATTATTGTACAAGGATCAGGCTGATCTTTCAAAGAAAGAAGAAGTGTTGGAACTCTATCGCCAGGAAGTACATTTTAAGAATGAAAAACTGGCTTCATATGAAACCATAAAAAAATTCTTTGTATTGGAAGAAGATTTTGATCAGAATAAGGATGAATTAACACCCACCATGAAGGTCCGTAGGAAAGTAGTAACAGAGCGCTATAAAGATATTTTGGAAAATTTTTATTAGGCTTAAACTGAACCAATGAAAAAGACGATTTTACTGATTACAATACTATTCATATTCAGCTGTGAGAAAGATGATGGTGATTCTTATTCGAAAGACTTAATTAGCAATTGGGAAGGAACCAAAATAAATTATTCTTATAACATTGCTTCCAATTCATCACAAACAGTCACAAATCCATATGAAGTTGGATCAGGTTCAATTGAACTAAGTGGGGCAGAAGAAGCCTCTTTGAATTACATGTACTTATATCAAGCAAATGGTGTATTACAGATTGCTATTGCAAAGAGAGTATTTGGTGTCCCTTCAGAAGAGACGAATTATCTTTTAAATATTTATGATTACGGCGATTTTGGATCGTACAGCCAATTGACCAAATCTAATAATGATGCTGCAGATGTTTACGAAGGGGAACTTGAATTTACAGTCAATGGGCCTGAATTAACCATTTCGGCCGGCGCATTATACCATGAGACGGTGAATGACAGCGTTATGATCAGTGGTACTTTGGCAGTTGCTCAGGAAACTGTAAATGCTGGCAGCCAATTTGAAATTGGCAATATCGATTGGGTTTTTGGGTCATATGAGATCACTCTTTTGATAAATAATGATAAATCTTTTGAACAGACAATTAAAACACTTGATTCTGAAACACTGGAATATTCAGGTACGTGGGATGCATCTAGTGATGAGATCACTTTTCATTATACTAATTATTCAAAAACGTATGAATATAGAGTCTCAAGCTCAGATCTTGAATTGACATATTTAGATGATCTTTGTGTATTATATCCGGATGAATGTCTAACGCCATATGAATTAATGTATAACATGGCAGGTGGTTCGTTAGAAAGTGTTGTTTTGTATGAGACTACATTTTTTGATAAAAAGTCAGATTAATTACCAAACATCCGCAGCAGCCCATCTGGCATGACCCGCAACAGAGGGATCATGATTTTCATCTGCCAGGGAAAAACAAATGTTTTCTTACCCCTGTCGATGGCGCTGACAATTTTTTCAACGGCTGTTTCCACCGGCAGGAGAAAGGGCATCCCCTTTAATTCCGCTGTCATAGGTGTTTTAATAAACCCGGGGCAAATGGTAGTAACCTGAATATTGTATCTTGAGAGGGTCAGCCGCCAGCTGTCAGCCATGAGGCGGATATTCACTTTCGCGCCGGCGTAACCGCCATGGTATGCGATTCGCAAAAAAGATGCAATTGAACTGACATTCACAAGGACACCGCTTTTTTGTTCTTTCATGGCCGGGATGAACGGCATGAGCGTATTGGTAACGCCAATGACATTGGTTTCAATAATATTGTTTATTGCAGTTGCGTCGCCGCTCATGAGGTCATCATGGCCGCCGATCCCTGCGTTGGCAATAACCATATCTACCCCCCCGGCTTGAGCCATGAACTCTTCAGCAGCTGACTTACAAGCGATTTGATCTTTGGTATCCACTTGAAAAACATGCGCAGCACCGCCGAGTTCATTGGATTTTTGTGCAACTTTATTCAATAGTTCTTCACGCCGGGCAGCCAGACCTATTGTTGCGCCCCGACCGGCGTAGGCATAGGCCAGGTATTCACCAATACCGCTGCTGGCCCCGGATATAAAAATGCGTTTACTCATAGTTTTAATTTCTGTCCTTCATAAGCGATACGGTAACCTCGATCATTTACTTCTTTGAAAGCAACTGAATTTTCCTTCAGAGCCGGATTGGTATGGTTCAGGTGGATGAAATAAATTTTACTTTTATCTGTAGTAGAAGTTGAATTGAAAAGATCCATTGTTTCTGTTACAAATGGATGGGGTATTGCACTCATATCCCGGTTTGGAATTTCGCCATTAGCATAGAAAGAGCCATCCAATAAAGCATAGTCCACATTTGTCACTTCATCTCGAATATCTTTTTCCCATTTTAACCATTTATCAATATCCGGAATATAAATTAGTGATTTTTCCGGTCCGTCAATTCTATACCCCACAGTTTCAGTATATTCATCCCGATGGGGGACCAGGAAAGGAGTGATGGAAAGTCCAGATGTTAATTTAACAGCTTCACCATTTTTCAATTTTCGGATTGCAATATTATTCAGCGATACCAGCTGATCCCAAGGGCCATTGTTCTGAAGAAACGATTTCATCCTGGGCATGGCGAAAACCGGTATTGAACTTGCACCCATGACTTCGCGCCCAAGATGCATTAATCCGGTATAATGGCCGATATGACCATGGGTCAAAAAGATCCCTTTTAGTTCTGACTGATTTTCCTTTATAACTATCTGCTGTTGTGCTGGAAAGTCTGGTGTGGCATCGATCATCCATGATTGTTCTGTTTCTGGATCGATAATGGCAATGGCTGACACTTTTAAATGTTTTTCAGGTTTTTTCCAAAGATCTTTGCAGCAGGATTTCATACACCCTGCATGGGGCATTCCGCCATCCTGGGCGATTCCTAGAACAAGTACATAGGGACTTTCTTTTGCGTAAGCAAAGGCAATAGCCAATAGCAATATAGTTGCTAGCTGCTTCAAATCTTGATGAATATCTTTTTGCGATACATTAAATAAAGAATTACCCACCAAACCGCAACATTGGCCAGGGCAAAGAGGAGAGAACCATTCATGTTCCCGGCGAGAGGCACAAACCAATCAGTGTACATGAACGAATAAAGTGACCTGTTATCCACTTGCAGCCACAGCATAGTATTGGTCCAGACGCCGGATGCGGCATAAACAAAGAGAGAATTAGTACCAAATATTTCAAAAGCGTGAAAAGGCTTTTTCATAGTGTTTATATCGATGACCCAGATCAATACAGCCAGTGTCATAAAAGCTATACCGCCGGTGACCAATACATACGGGCTGGTCCAGAGCTGCTTATTGATAGGGAAAACAAAACTCCATGCCCAGCCGGTTAAAATCAATAAAGCACCCATAATGAGCATTTTTTTAACATTGTCAACCTGGTCTGTAGCTGAATGGATCATGACCCCGGCAAAAAAGCCCAGCAGGACGGTCATAATGGATGGGATGGTGCTTAACAAACCTTCGGGGTCAAAGGGGATACCAGTGCCCTTATAAAGATGTGACGCCCCCAGGATAGCGATATCAACTGTACGGGTGAAATTGGTTTCCAGTTTGTAACCGCCATTCCACGCTAGCAGTTGCCAGTAGCCAATGAGTGAAACGATTAGTATTATCCACAAATGCTGGATCTTAAAACGCAGCACTAAGACAGCCGCAATTCCATAACACAGGGCGATGCGCTGTAGGACGCCCATAATGCGAAAATTTCCAATTTCAATTCCAAGTACCAGAGTGCCGTATAAATGTCCTAATAAGCCGATCAGGAAAATGATGGCAGTGCGTTTGGCAATTTTTTGATACACCTCTTTTGTTCTGCAAAAATCATATTTGCTGAAGGAAAACATCATGGCCGCGCCGACAATAAACAGGAAAAAAGGAAATACAAGATCCGTCAGCGTGAGTCCGTGCCATTGGGCATGCCGCAAGGGAGGATACACATAGGACCAGCTTCCGGGAGTATTCACCAAGATCATCAAGGCAATGGTCATGCCTCGGAATACATCGAGTGAGATAAATCTTTTTTGCTGACCTGTCATATTAAACTTCTTGTTTCTTCCCGAATTCAGGGTCAATGGGCAGGAACCTGATTAGAAGCAGCCCTGGAATGGTAGCTACCATGACCCAGATGAAAAAGGACTGGTATCCGATCGTTTCCTGCAGGGCGCCGCTGAACATACCCGGAATCATCATACCGAGAGCCATGAATCCGGTACAGATTGCATAATGGGCTGTTTTATGTTCACCTTCCGAAATCATCATCATAAAAAGTAAATAAGCTGTAAATCCAAATCCATACCCGAACTGTTCAACAGCTACAAACAAGTTTACCAACAGATAGTTTTCCGGCTGAGTATAAGCCATGTACACGTATACCAGATCCGGAAGTTTCATAGCCAGGGCCATCAACAAAATCCAGGACTTCAACCCATGTTTTGCGGCCAAGAAGCCTCCAGCAATACCTCCCAAGGTCAGCATAATTATTCCCATGGTGCCGTACACAAAGCCGTATTCGGCGGTCGTAAGGCCTAGTCCGCCAGCATCAAATTTTTCTAGCATAAACAATGGAGCAATCTTTACTAGCTGTGCTTCCCCAAACCGGTAAAGCAGAATGAAGGTAATCACCAGAATTATATTAGGTTTTTTAAAATAGGACGTGAACACATGGAGGAAACTCTTAAAAGCGTCTGCCGGTTTAAGATTTGAGTGTAGCACATCCTTTTTTGGGTGTGGCAAAACCAAGCGATGGTAAATACAAAAAAAAATAAAGAGAATGCCCAAGATGCCCATAACGATTGACCATGCCAGTTTTGTGTTTCCGGTAGTGGTTTCCAGCCATCCGGCTAGAATCACCAACAAGCCCTGACCAGTAATGATAGCAAAACGGTAGAAAGTATTGCGGATGCCTACGAACCAAGCCTGGACATGCGAAGGAAGCCCAAGCATATAAAATCCATCAGCGGCAATATCATGAGTTGCGGAGCTGAAAGCGAGCAGCCAGAAAAATGCGAGTGTAAGTTGAAAAAAGTTGGAAGCCGGAATAGTCAGTGCAACTCCGGCTAATCCACCGCCGATTATCAGCTGCATGGTCACAATCCAGAAGCGTTTGGTTCCCAGGATTTCTACCAGTGGGCTCCACAGCGGCTTGATCACCCACGGCAGATAGAGCCAGCTGGTGTAGAGTGCAATATCAGTATTGGAAATATCCAGCCGTTTGTACATGACAACGGAAACAAGCATCACCATCGCATAGGGCAGTCCTTCGGCATAATAAAGTGAGGGAACCCATGTCCAGGGTGATCTCTGATTTTTCATGATGAGTAAATATGAGTCAGCTTAGCTTTTGGAAAATAATGGGTAAGGATGGATTCAGTGGTGGAACCGTTCAGTGCCATTCCAAGCGCTCCGATCTGACATAAACCAACGCCGTGGCCCCAACCTGCTCCATTGAATTCTATAATTGAATTATCCATGTTGATGACAAAACATGAGCTGTATAAAAAAGAAGGGTGGAGTGTTTTGCGAATATCAAATTCGTTGTGAAGCTGGAGTGTTTTTGATGAACCATCTGCAGTTTGATAGTCTAAATATAAGTGATTTATTCTTCCGGATTGTCCACGATTTAAAGCATCAATTTTTGTTATTTGCGTAACGTGCTCATTGATCTTTTTGGAGAAAAATTCACAGAACTCTTCTTGAGTATAACTGACCTTCCATCTAAAATAATGGCCATCCTTATCTACATTACCTAAATATTTATGAAGCTCNTGTTCATCTAAAAAAGTCGGACTGCAGTATGTTTCCGGTTTNCTAGTGAACCAATTATCCCAATTGATATCTTTGTTTTTGGTAGGTCCATCATAAACACTGGATAAATAATGTACTGGAGCCATATCCCAGACATTTTCAGCATTTTCGGTAATTCCACCGCAGGATTTTGAATAACGAGCATCGCATATTTCATTGTCGTATATAAGAACTTTACCCCGAGAATTTTCCGCAGCGCTTTTGGATGATTCAGTCATTTGACTCAACCCATGATAACGCTGACAGCAGTCATCATTACACGCGTCAATTCTCAATTCAGCATGTTTTTTTTCAGCTGCAGCCAATATCCACGAACGAGCTGTGATAGTTTGTGCTTCCAGGAAAGTGGCAGGACATACCCCGTTCATTTCCGATACAGCCACAGAGGAGAGGTATTGTTCCAAGGGCACTTGATTGATGACCAGTAAATGTCCATCATGATTTGTGATTTTTAAATTGCCTGGCAGGGCAACATCAATTGTTTTTTCCCAGTGAAACCCTCGGCCAGCCGGGACATCATGGATCATTATATCATGTTCATCTACTGCTTCAACCATCTTTTTAATGATCATATCACCGTCATCGATTAAAATATCCACCTTATCAGGTGTTTTACACGATGAAATCAGTAGCTTTTCCCTTTCTATCTCATAAAGTGCAGCATCTGAAAATGATATGGTTACTTTCTTCCGCTTATCTACAGGAAGTATGATTCCAATATTTAGGATGGGTTCTTTATTGGGTCGCATAGTAAGCGTCCACTCCCGCACCTATGATGGGTGCGTGGTATAATTCAGAAATGACAATGAAATTTTTCTGTAAATAATGATCCTGCGCTGTTGGATTTAATATTTCAGATTTACTGATTTGGTTTAATAAAAGCTGTTTTATACTATCTAATAATTCTGGATTGTTAATTAAAAACTTACCTAACCTTAATCCAATTACTATTCTATCAAATATCTGGTTTTTTTCAACAAATAAACTGTGTATTCTATCTTTGAATAAATATGCAATTGTTTCAACGAATTGAATCTCAATTTCTTTATTTTCTTTCAGGATTTTTTCAGGAAAAATTCCATTATTCTCTAACTCAATCACAGACTTTCCAGTCTTTTCAGCATATTGGTTCATTATCCCTTGTTGACTGATTAATGTTTCTAATGAGATCCCATTTTCATTTTTTAAGTCCCATGTTTTTTTCATCCACACCTGAACTTCATCAAAAGGAACTGGTTTTCTATCAAGGACAATAGCATCGGCAATGCCGGTCCCACCGCCAATATAATAAGCGTTATTTACTGCTCTTAATGAACCATTTGGTGAATAGAACTCGCCCAAGCCGCAATAATTGCTATCATTGCCTAATCTCACGATGGGTTGGTGTTTTATCTCCGCCATAGCTAGGCGCTGTTCCAGGACGTCCAGAATACGTGGAATGCGCGGACCGTTATTCATGAATTGTATTCCACGGAGATTGTCCGTTTTTAACCCGGGCATGCCGATCCCTATATTGGGGTTTTCGAACTGATTCTGCTCAATGAGATCCGTAATAACTTTTTCACAGGCTTCAACATAAGCAATGCCTTGACGTTCTTCCTCAATTGACAGTGATACTTGAAGCGCATCTATTTCAACAGGTTTAAAGTCAGTGGAATAGAAAGGACAATCCTTGATCAAAACTGTGGTCACATCACTGGCCAGATCAAATGAGTTTTGATTAATCTGTTTAATGATCGCTCCGGAAATTTTTGTCGCTCCACCATCTATGCCGATCAGGTTGTAATTCATGCCTTTATTTTCGCCTTCAATTTCTGAATACGCTGAAATGAATCATTGATTTGGGTTTTTGAAATTCTTCGTTTGTTTACAAGTGAATAAATGGTTTTAACTGCTTTTGAAATAATCTCTGGATCGTAAAACAGATTATTACCAAAACACAGTAAGTCGACACCAGCATTGATCATTTTCTCCATGACTACTTCTAATGGGTAATTTTTAGAAATGGCACCCATGGAAGGATCATCACAGATAACAACTCCATTATATCCCAGTTTATTGCGCAGTAATTCAGTCACCGTTTTATAAGACATGGAAGCCGGCCAGTCGGGATCGATCCCTTTGTGAAAACTATGCCCTACCATCACCATATCAACATCACAACTCTCGAATAATAGTTTATACGGATCTAACTCAATTTCAGACCATGTTGAAGTTATATCCGTAAAGCCGTCATGGGTGTCCCCTATTGCACTTCCCAGACCAGGGAAATGTTTTAACGTAGTGGCGACTCCATGTTTTTTATGTGCTGTAATGAAAATGTAAGCATGTTCAGCTACATTGTTTGGATCGGAACCAAAACAACGCCCAAGTTTGCTTATGTATGATTCACCATTTGTTTCTACATCCACAACAGGTGCAAAATTCAAATTGAATCTACTATTATTTAATGTTGCAGCTAAATTCTCTGAGAAATCCCTGGTCTTATTTATATCAATAAACGAACCAATTCCACCCCATGGTGGACAAGGAGGAAATCCGTATTCTTCTTTTAAACGGTTTACATGACCGCCTTCCTGGTCAATGGAAATAAGTAGATTATTATTGCCGAAATCCTGGAGAGAATTGATCAATTCTTTGGTTTGTTCCGGAGTTTGAATATTGCGCCAGCGCTCATTGGGATCCGAAACTTCTTCATCATATAAAATGACTCCACAGATATTGTATTTAATAATATCACGAACGATTGAATCACTTTGTTTGATCTTCAATCCTTTAAAGCCGGCAATGAGCATTTGGCCAATTTGTTTTTCAATTGTCATATAATATTCATCAAAATAATAGAAAATTTTGAGTTGAGTTTAAAGGTAAAAAAATATTTACTTTCATACTATATAGTAGTAATACTTTTTTGAATAAATAAATGATTATTAAACAACTTCTATTTTATCTATTCTTGTTTTCTCTGCTGAATAGTGCAGAGGTGGATACAGTTCATATTTTCAGTCAAAGTATGAATAAACACATATCAGCAATTGTTGTAGTACCAGACACGTATAAATCAACTGATAGTAAACTTCCTGTTGTGTATTTATTACATGGATACAGCGGAGATCACAAAGATTGGACAGCCCATACAGATTTAGGAGATTATGCAGACAGTTATAATTTCATCATTGTGTGTCCCGATGGAGGATACAACAGCTGGTATTTGGATAGTCCCATGGATCCGGGCAGTCAATACAGAACACATATAGGTCAGGAAGTGGTTCAATATATTGATGAAAAATACAGGACGATAGCTGAACGAAAAAGCCGAGCAATTACAGGATTAAGTATGGGGGGACATGGGGCACTCTATCTTTCCCTGGAATTTCCCCATGTCTTTGGAGCGGCTGGGAGCATGAGTGGTGTGGTTGATTTACAATTCACAACAAAAAAATATGAACTGGGCGAAAAAATCGGTTCCTTTGAAAAATTTTCGGAGCGCTGGGAGAAATATTCTGTCATTTCAAAAGTATATAAGTTTAAAGATTCACAAACGCATTTAATAATTGATTGTGGACTTGATGATGAGTTTATTGAAATTAATCGATTATTACATAATAAATTGCTAGCATTGGATATTTCACATGATTATTCTGAAAAACTAGGGGATCATTCTTGGGATTATTGGGTAAATGCATTGAACTATCATTTCCTTTTCTTTAATAAGAATTTCAAAAATAATTAGTACAATTCATTTTATAGGTTATTATAAACTTTCTTTAATGATAGTAGATTCACTTTGAAAAATCAGTAGATAATGAAAAAAACTTTTTATTCATTTATTTATATAACTATTCTCTTAATTCTATCAGGCTGTGCCGGCCCAGGACAGTTTGCATTCCAGCAATCTTGGGCTGAACGAACCCTTCAAAAGCTTACACTCCGAGAAAAGATTGGTCAGATGATGCTCTACGGCATGCACATGAAATTTATGAATAATGAAAACCCCGTTTGGCAGGAGTTAAAAACAATTATTGAAACGGATGGTGTAGGGGGAATCCATCTTTGGTCCGGTGATGCTGGAACATCACTGACCATGCTCAATGAACTCCAGCGCATGTCTAAAATACCGATCTTGGTAGATGCGGATATCGAACATGGTATGAATCAGCGCTACGAAGCAGGAACAGATCTACCTCCCCTTATGGCTATCGCAGCTACAGGTGATTCATCATTGGCCTATGAAGCGGCTCGCATTAAAGCAATAGAAGGTAGAGCAGTTGGAATCCACTGGAATTTTTCACCCGTGACAGATGTGAATAACAACCCCGCCAACCCCATTATCAACGTCCGCTCATTTGGTGAGGATCCGGATCTGGTAGGTAAATACGCTGTGGAATACATCCGCGGGCTCCAAGATCACGGCATGCTAGCTACCGTAAAACATTTTCCCGGTCACGGTGATACTGAGACTGATTCCCACACTAGTCTGGCTCGTATTCCCTCGGATTCTACCCGTTTGTGGGATGTGGAGATTAAACCATTTAAAATAGCCATTGATGCCGGAGTAGATGCTGTCATGGTGGCTCACGTTCATGCTCCAGACTTGCAACCAAATGCGGATCTACCTGCAACATTGTCCAAATTTTGGACAACCAATGTTTTAAAAAATGGACTTGGCTTTAAAGGTGTAGTTGTTACGGATGCCATGGGCATGGGTGGTATAGCCCGTAATTATTCAAAGGATTTTGGCCTAATCTATGCCATCAATGCTGGCTGTGATTTCATCATTCAAGCTCATCGAGTGACCGATGCCATTGATGTGGTTGAACGTGCGGTGAAGGAAGGTGTGATAGCGGAAAAACGTATTAATGAGTCTGCCTTAAAGATGCTGAAAATGAAAGAAAAAATTGGTCTCCATGAGAACAGATTCATTTCTATGGAGCACACATACACATTCCTTGGTAAGAATGAATTCAAGAAATCTGCAGCAGATATTGCTAGTAGAGCACTTACGTTAGTGAAAAATAATGGTGGAGTACTACCGCTCAATAAAATTGATGGCGAATTGATCGTCCTTGATATTTATGATCATCCTAACGACCACAGAGAATCAACTATGACCAAGAGTTTGAAAAGCTCAGAACAACCTATTCGTTCGTTTCAAATTGATGAATCTGATAGTTCAGATTTTCTTAATTCAGTTTTGAATCAAATTCCAGCCAACGGCACGGTAATTGTGAATGCTTTTGCCAGCCCCCAAGCCCATAAAGATCGAATTGGGCTTCCAGCTGCAGAAAACCGTTTTTTGAAAGATATGATTAAAAAAGTGGAACGATTGATTTTAGTGAGTTTTGGTAATCCATATTTGATACAGGACTTTCCAGATTTGCCAGTTTATGTTTGTGCATATAAAGGCAATAAAGTCATGCAGACAGCTGCAGCAGAAGCAATATTAGGGAATGTTCCAATTAATGGTAAACTACCCATCACAATACCGGATATTGCCGACTTTGGCGATGGAATTGATTTACAACGTTCACCTTTAAGAGTTGAGGCATCAAATTATAAGCCCGGCAAAATGTTGCAATGGTCCATGCCTTATGAAGTTGAAGCACAATTATTAGAGTTAAGGAAGATCTTGGAAGATGCAGTTGCTGATTCTGCTTTTCCTGGTGGAGTATTATTGGCCGAAAAGTCGGGCAAGATTTTTTTTCATGAAGGTGTTGGCTTTCATACCTATGCGAAGAAGAGACCCGTATTACCTGCTGATCTTTATGATCTGGCTTCCCTTACGAAAGTGGTAGCCACTACTGCAGCAATCATGAAACTGTTTGATCAGAAAAAGATTACGATTGATGATAGGGTGGTGAAATATATTCCTGAATTTGGGACTTCAGCTGCAAAAAAGACTGTTTCAATACAGCAATTGTTGACCCATCATTCCGGACTTCCAGCAGATAAGCGATATGATCTTGAAGGTAGTAGTTGGGAAGATGTTTTTAAAACTGATCTGATCGCTGAACCAGGTATTGAACGTGAATATTCCGATATTGGTTTTTTGATATTGGGTGAGATTGTTAAGAAAGTTAGTGGCCAGAACCTGAATGAATATCTTAAAGAATTTGTTTATGGTCCCTTGGGGATGGAATCAACTGTTTTCAATCCTATGAATCCTTTGCGCAGGATCGTTCCAACTGAAATTGATCTAGATGGAAATTTAATCCATGGTGTAGTCCACGATGAAAAAGCACGTTATTTCGGTGGAAATACAGGACATGCTGGATTGTTTTCCACTGCTCGTGATCTGGCATTATTTGGACAAACATTGATAAATGGCGGTATATATGGCTGGAAAAGAGTTTTCAGGGAAGAAACTGTAAAATTATTTACTCAAACTGTACAGGAAAATGGTGAATTATTTGGCTGGGATCAGCCTGGTGGTTTTAATCCATTTGGTATTTACCATAGCGAGAATACCTTTGGCCATACGGGTTTTACCGGAACTTCAATGTGGATCGATCCGGAGAATGATATTATTGTAGTATTGCTGACTAATGCCGTTCATCCAAGCAGGATAATGAAAGCACCCAATTATTATGACTGGGGCCAGCTAATTCATTCAGCTGCTTATGAAGCTGTAGATGTTATTGAACAGAATCCTAATTTAGAGTGGAGGGAAAGGTGGAAATAAAAAAATATTTCCTCCAAATGCCATTGTGTTTTGTGCTCTTTACTGGGGTATCAAACCAGAATAATTGGATCGCTACACTTCCAAAGCCATGGACCTTAACTGCAGAACAGGTTTCAAAAATACTTCCACAGTTTTATGATCAGTTTCCTGATTTCCATGTTCGATTAAAAGCATTTGCTTTATGGCAAGTGGGAAAACCTTATGAAATCTTTAAGTTGGGCGAAGAAGTGGAGCCGGATCCAGATCCCATCATTCGTTTGGATGTTTCAGATTGTACGGTCCATGTGCTGACCAGTTTAGCATTTACACAAAGTCATTCATGGATGGAAGCACGGAATAATATGATCACCATCCATTATAAAGATGGTCAGCCGAATTATAAAACACGCTGGCATTATACCTCGGATCGGATCCAAGAGAATCCATATACTGTTAATATTACGAATGATCTGACTGAACAGTTGGAAAGTGTGGATATAACTCTGAACCGCAAAGCAGATGGTAGTGAATTTCTGGATCTGGACTGGGAAAAAACAACAACATTGACATTCATCCCGAACGATCAGATCAAAAAGGCATTTTTATCCAAACTGCCAAATGTATGCGGAGTGGCTTTTGTTAAGAAATCCTATTTTGATATGGGTATTGTAATAGCCCATGAAGGAATGATCATCGATCAAAAGAATATCATCCATGCATCAGCAGAATATGGTGAAACGGTGAATGTGGATTTTATGGATTATTATTTCAGGGAAGATGGGCCGCTATTTGATGGTATCATGATCTATGAATTCCATCCACTGAATTAATCATAAATAAAGTAATTAAAAAATCGTTCTACGAATGTTCTTGCGATATCTTCATCGTATTCCAAAATCATTTCATTTCCCCATAGCTTATAAATAAAATCATTCCATTGAAATTTTTCAGGGTATAATTCCTGGATTGTTTTTAATAATTGTGCTGCTGTAGCTACTGATTTATATATATTTTTTTCTAATAAGATAATTTTTATTCCGTAACATGTTTCATTTTCAAATTTTGGTTTTAGTGATTTTCCAGGAATAGAAATAGGCATAAAGGAAATTGGTTCATAAACCACACCAGGTAAATGTTTCTGTTCCATTGCTTTAATTATTTTAGAACTATCAATCCAAGGAGCTCCTATGTATTGAAAAGGATGATCCGTTCCTCGTCCTTCACTCACATTTGTACCCTCAAACAAACACATTCCAGGATAGAGAATTGCAGTTTCCAAGTCAGGAATATTAGGTGATGGAGATATCCAAGATAAACCAGTATCATCATAATACATTGTCCTTTTCCACCCTGCCATTTTTATTACTGTAAGTTCCGGAACATGTTCAATCCATTTTTCTCCAATGATCATTTTGGCAAGTTCTCCTATAGTTAATACATAACGGATTGGAATTGGATACATACCAACGAATGATTTATAATTTATATCTAAAACCGGACCTTCAATTGTAATTCCATTTAGTGGATTTGGCCGGTCCAGAACAATAACAGCAATGTCTGCTTCTGCTGCAGCTTCCATGACTAGTCCCAAAGTTGAGATATACGTATAGAACCGCGCTCCTATATCCTGGATATCATAAATGATTACATCTAAACCTTCAAACATATCAGGAGTTGGTTTATCTGTTTTTCCGTATAAACTGTAAATAACAGGAAATCCATCTTGTTTTAGGTCATCAAATTTTTGACCTCTTGAAACATTGCCAAAGAATCCATGCTCCGGTGCAAAGATCGTCTTTAGGTCTACATCAGACAGTTGCATTAATATTTCATAATTGGGTTTGCCACTGCGATCTACTCCTGTGTGATTTGTGACCAACCCGACCTTTTTACCCTTGATAATCTCCAGATTTTCATTTATCAATACATCCAATCCTGTTTGAACCTGGTGCTCATATTTTTCCATTTCCATTTGGTGGATGGACTGACTAAATATGATTGATGTAATGACAAAAGGTAGAAGGTATCTCACTTTATAAGTGTCATTTTTTGGATCTGACTTTTTGATCCATTTGATAATGAGACAAAATAAATACCAGAAGCATATTCAGATGCATCCCATTGAACTTCATAATTTCCTAGATCATATTGATTTGATTCTATCAAACGCCCATTGATATCCAAAATTTGCAATATTGAATTTGGTTTAATGACCTTAAATCGAATCGTAGCAGTAGCATTAAAAGGATTAGGGTATGGTGCATGCAATAGAAAAATTGATGGCTGGTTATTTTCATTTACTAGATCACTTGTAGATGTGAACTTCTCATTTATGGCGTTCCATAATTCAGTATTATCACCATCATAACCAAGAGCCCAAATGCCAATTCCTTGAAGGTCATGTTGATTCACAAGATCATACTTTAAAGACAAAGATAAACTGTCATCATACCAGCATTGTTGCCAACCAGAACTTTGATATCTATACCATGGTGATTGGGAATCATTATCTCGCAGTTTACCATAAGTTTGAGCAAGGGGTTCTGCCAATGAATAGATTTTTGCTGTTCCGCTAGCCGTTGTATTGGCTCCCGCCGATCCTGATTCAGCTGGCCAGTCATATCCATAATAGGGACAGCCTAAAATCAACTTATCATTTAATCCACCTGACCAGGTTAAATAGTCATTAACGGTCCAGGTCACATTGTAAGTTCCCCATCCTGTTAACGGTGCTACGGGCCCTGTCGTTGGTGCATTACTCCAATGATAATCATAGCCCATAATCATTAAACCATCACTGATACTGGCCAATTCATCGTAATCCCAGGCACCGGACCAATCCACGGCTGGTGTTGCAAGTGTTACTTGCGAACCAGGGATAGCATTATTAAAAGCTGCTTTCAAATCAGTGATAAATTGCACCATATTCTCTTTTTGGGAAGATGGCAGTCCTTCAAAATCGATATTGACACCATCAGCACCTGCAGACGAAACACTATTGACCAATGTAGTAATAATATTTTGGCGGTAATTCGCATTACTCAAAAGTGAGGAAATAGCATTGCTGTTAAATAAGGTTACTGTTAAGACCACTTCAACTCCAGCGCTGTGCGCTGTACTGATTAAATTATTTGGCGGCCAGCTATGCCAGTTATCAATGTCTCCGGTAGAATTTGCTTCTGCACCAAAATATGCTATAGTTGACAGTAGGCTGTAATCATAATCCAACCACGAGGACCCCATCCAGTAAGGATGATAACCAAATACTGTTTTACTTAAAGTTTGGTTTGAGTTTGTTGAACGTAATGGATCAATATTTTCATTATCGGCAATTAGAATATAATTTGTTTTATAATATTCCATTTCGACTTGATGGATGCTTTTATGGTCCTGAGCCTGAAGCATTATCAAAAGGGCTAGCAAAACACTAAATTTTTTCACAATAAAAGTTACATTGTGTTTGAGCAAGGTAACAGGGTTCATACGTATATTTATTGTCTGATTATTAAATATTCAACTCATGATTAAACATAATGAATTCTGAAAAATTACAACAAGATATTAGTACGTTCTGGGACAATCAGATTCTCCCCACCATCATTGAATATATAAAGTTTCCTAACAAGTCACCTGTTTTTGACCCTGATTGGGAAGCCAATGGTTATATGGATCAGGTTGTTGATCTTGCCAGTGATTGGGTTAATAAGCATAAGCCAGATAACAGTACTTTGAATATCTATAAAGAAGCCGGTAGAACACCTTTAATGATCCTTGATGTCCCTGGGAATTCAGACGGCACGGTTTTGATGTATGGCCATCTGGACAAACAGCCGGAGATGGAAGGCTGGGCAGAAGGTTTGGATCCCTGGAAGCCGGTGCTCAAAGATGATAAGCTATACGGCCGCGGTGGTGCCGATGACGGGTATGCTATTTTTGCATCTGTTTGTACAGTAAATGCATTATTAGACCAGGGTATCTCACTGCCTAGAATAGTTATATTGATCGAATGTTCAGAGGAGAGCGGTTCACCAGATTTACCATTTTATATGGATCACTGTGCTGATGTTATTGGGTCTCCTGATCTCGTTATCTGTTTGGATTCAGGAGCCGGTAACTATGAACAGTTTTGGACCACAACATCATTGCGCGGACTAATCGGGTGCACATTACGAGTTGATATTTTAAAAGAAGGAATTCATTCAGGAGGAGGCAGTGGTATTG
Source organism: Fidelibacterota bacterium (assembly GCA_002713385.1). GTDB lineage: Bacteria > Fidelibacterota > Marinisomatia > Marinisomatales > TCS55 > UBA2126. The sequence goes on along the minus strand of PAWC01000014.1, from coordinate 8,432 downwards.
CGCCTTCCTCTTTCAGACTTGTTCGAGAATTATTATCCAGGCTCGAAGATGAAGACACAGGTCACATCATCGTTGAGAATCTGAAAGTGGAGATTCCTGAANATCGAATTAAAGAAATCAAGGCCATGGTGAACGTCCTAGGGGATGAGGTATATAATACACTGCCTTGGGTTGCAGGAGCCGGACCGATTACAAATGACAAAGTTGAGATGGTAATGAATAACACCTGGCTGCCCATGCTTTCTGTCGTAGCTGCTGACGGGCTCCCAGGCGTAAAAGATGGTGGTAATGTATTACGGCCTTATACAACGATTAAATTGTCTTTAAGGATCCCTCCAACTCTTGATGCAAATGCTGCACAAAATATTGTTGAAGAATTATTTACGAGTAATCCTCCTTATGGCGCTGCAGTTTCAATGGAATTTGAAGAGCCGGCAACCGGTTGGGAAGCGCCACCGCTGGCTCAATGGCTTGATGATGCGATTCAGCACGCTTCTGAAACAGTTTATAGCAAACCAGCATTGGCCATGGGCGAAGGTGGTACGATTCCTTTCATGTCCATGCTGGGTGAAAAATTTCCAGAAGCGCAATTTGTAATCACCGGTGTTTTAGGACCATATTCCAATGCTCATGGGCCTAATGAGTTTCTTCATATCCCATATGCCAAAAAACTGACATCCTGTGTAGGAATGATCATCCAAGCTTTTACCCAGAAGANATAATATGAAAAATTATATATTTTCGATAATCATTATTATAACTCCTATCTTTGGCAATATTATTTATGTGCCAACTGAATCTCCAACCATTCAGGCTGGGATCGATTCTGCAGCAGATGGNGATACAGTCCTAGTCATGGCAGGAACATATGTTGAGAATATCAATTTTGAGGGTAAGAATATTCTGGTTTCATCACTTTTTATCATCAATAATGATTCAAGTTTTATAGAATTGACAATCATAGATGGTGATGAAATAACCAGCGTTGTGATTTTTGATTCGAATGAGGATAGTTCATCGATATTGAATGGTTTTACCATTCGTGGCGGATTGGGATATCTTGCTGATCCGGATGGCGATGGTGATAGTTATAGTTATGGCGGTGGAGNGTATTGTGAATTTTCAAGCCCAACACTATCTAACTTGATCATAAAGGAAAATGCGACACTTGATGGCGGTGGAGGTGGTATTTTTTGTTATGAGGCTGATCCGCTAATTTCAAACTCGACCATTATTCAAAACTCTTCCAATTCTGTTGGCGGTGGCCTTTATTGCAAGGCAAGTTCGAACCCAATATTTAATAATGTAATTTTTGATGGTAATTCGGCTAGTCATGGTGGGGGAGCCTATCTAAGAGATAATTCGATAGGTGAATTTTATCATTGTGTATTTCAGAACAATTTTACCAATGGTTCAGGAGGAGGAATTACGCTAAAAAATGATGCAAATATTATTCTTGATCATGTTTTTTTTATTGACAATTTAAGTGATTATTATGGTGGTGGATTGTATTGCAATAATGCTAGTCCTGCTCTGAATAATGTTACGATAACTTTGAATGAATCTGATTATGGTGGCGGGATATATTGCCGTAATGGGGCAGAGCCATCTTTATTGAATACGATTATATGGGATAATATTGGTTCAGAAATATATTTCCGAGGTAATGAAGACGAGAATACCATGACAATTGCATATTCAAACATAGAGGGTGGAACAGATGGTGTAACGACAAATGACAATGCAGATGTGGACTGGCTGGAAGGCAACATTGCATTGGATCCGCTATTCTGTTGGCCATCAGAGAATGATTATTATCTTGTAGAGAATTCTCCCTGTGCTATTTCTGGTCAAGACAGTACTTATATGGGTGCATATGGCATTGGTTGTCCACCGTTGCATATGGGACCCGACTGGCATGTGGCGATCGATGGTGGTGATGATTATAATGACGGTTCATTTGAAACACCCTTTGCTACGATCACCAGAGCATTGCAGCAGGCCGAAGATGGTGATTCGATTATNATCCATCCTGGTGAATATTTTGAAACGATCGATTTTANCGGNAAGCAAATTGTAGTTGGTTCATTGTATTTGACCAGCGGTGATTCAATTTATATTGAACAGACGGTCATCAAAGGAGCTGGTCCGGGGAGCATTATTGTTTTTGAGAGCGGTGAAACAAATACCAGTATTTTAAAAGGTCTAACCTTGAGTGATGGGACATCCTCCCATGGAGGTGCAATCTATATTGTTGAATCCTCTCCATTGCTCGAAGATATAATCATAAACTCAAATACTGCTGATTATGGTGGTGGTATTTACTTTCAAAACGCAGAACCTATTTTACAAAATATTGTTCTATCAGGGAATAGTGCTAATTATGGCGGAGCATTATTTTTTGAAGATTGTTCGTTAAATGTAAATAATATTACAATTGAGGACAATATGGCTTACTACGGAGCCGGTATTTATTTGCAAGAAAGTATAATGGAATTCGAATATACTTTAATAGTGAATAATGAAAGTTTTTCAGAGGGAGGTGCAATTTACTGTTTTGGTTCAAATATTTTATTGAACCATCTAACAATTGCTGATAATGTATCCTATAATGGCGGTGGAGCTTTACTCGCTTTTAACAATTCAAATCTTCAGGTTCAAAATTCGATTCTCTGGAACAATTCTCCCCAAGAAATCATGTTTTCACCCTGGGAAACATTCAATTATGTTTCCATAATGAATTCAGATGTTATGTCTGGGATAGAGGGTGTTTTGACGAATGATAATGGTGATGTTGAATGGGATTCAGCATCGATTGCACTGTACCCTTTATTTTGTGACCCCGACAGTGGGAATTTTCAACTTGCGTTAAATTCTCCATGCCTGGATGCTGGAGGAGATAGTTTATACATGGGAGCATATGGAATGGGCTGTGAAGCTATTCTATCAAATCAGGAAGAAATTGTCCCTTATGAGTTATCATTATTAAACAGCTATCCTAACCCGTTCAACCCCTCCATAAACATTCCATTTACTTTGCCTGCAGCAAGCAATGTTGAAATTTTAATAGTAGATATTTTGGGCAGAGTAATCACAGAATTGTCAAATAAAACGTGGTCCGCAGGGAGGAATTCGATCACATGGGATGCTGATCATTTCAGCAGTGGTGTCTATTTTATCCATTTTACTGCTGGAGATTATCAAAAAACTCAGCGTATAGTACTATTAAAATGACACGTCGCATTTTTTGCTTCTTAATTGCCTCTATTTGCTGGGGACAGGACTCCACTCTATGGCAGGAATTAGCATATGCTCCCGTTGCTCCTTCAGAACTTAAAAAGCATGATGACCTATATTTCCGTAATGACACGACGGGTTGGCTNGTTACTCGNGCGGGTCAAATTTTTCGTACGTCAGATGGAGGTACGTCCTGGATGGAACAATTAAATGATACAACAGCATATATGCGCTGCGTTGGTTTTGTTGATGATTACAATGGAATTGTGGGGAACTTGAAAGCAGATTCATTGGGAAACGCCTTGTACAGAACGAATAATGCCGGAATAACATGGGAAGTTGTGGATTCGGCTTCATATACGGGTGAAATACCCAAAGGTATGTGTGGATTGTTTGTTTTGGACTCTACAACGATGTTTCTTTGCGGTCGAGTATTTGGTCCTGCGTTTTTTGTACGTACTTACGATGGCGGAGAGACATGGGAAACTTTTAATATGAGCGATTCAGTTGGCATGCTCATTGATGTTTATTTTTGGGATGAAAACCATGGTATTATGATCGGAGGATCAGATGCAAACCGGGATTCATGCCATATGCTTATTTTATATACTGATGATTCTGGTGATTCATGGGAGACCGTTTTTTTAGGAGATCGCACACAAGAATGGGGCTGGAAGATTTCNTTTCCAACTGAAACAATCGGTTATGTATCCATTCAAAAAAAGCCGTATACAGCAGCAACAACGGAATACTTTCTTAAAACAACCGATGGNGGTTTAACGTGGTTTGAATTTCCATTCATGTTTGCGGACACATCTGAAGATGAAGTGTATTCATCTNTAGCTATNGGTTTTATTACGCCGACTCGTGGTTGGATGGGTAGCTATGTCAATGATCGACCAACATTAATGACAGAAGATGGCGGTGTAACATGGAGCGAGGCTGGATTCGGTCAAAATGTCAATCGCATTCGTTTTTTACATCCCTGGCTGGGTTATGCTACGGGGAGAACTGTGTATAAATATGTAGATAGCACTGCTATGGATATTAATGNGCAAATAGTCGTGCCGAATCAATTAACATTATCTCAAAATTATCCCAACCCCTTTAATCCCCGAACAGTCATTCCCTATGAATTGTTGAAAATTGGTTTTGTAAAAATAGATATAGTCGATATTACAGGGAGGACTATACGATCTTTACTAAATGGTATTCAATCATCTGGCAGCCATGAAGTTATTTGGAATGGCAAAGACAATACAGGTAAGCACGTTGCCAGCGGAACATATTTCTGCAGAATGATTACTGATGCATCAGTAATCTCTAGAAAAATTCTGTTACTGCGCTGATGATTAGAATTCTTGCACTATTAGTGATTAGTACTCTGCTGATAGCGCAATCTTTTGTACGTGATCTGGAAGATTTAGCGCAAGAATTTGCGCAAGAATTTAATTCTGGTAAAGTTGCTGCAATTAATAAAGCAATTGCAAAGGGCTGGCCAATCATGGGTAAAAATAATGGTCAGTCTTATGAACTAATGGAATTAGCACTCAATGGTATGCCTGTCTATTATGTTACAGACAATATTAATTCAGCGCGGACTATTTCCACGGATAATGTTTGGCCCGGAGGAGATGGACAATATTTTTTAACAGGGCAAGGAATGACGGTTGGTATTTGGGATAATGGTAAAGTCCGCAATACTCACCAGGAATTAATCGGTCGCGTACAGCAAATGGATGGCGCCACAACGCTTGGAGGCCATGCGACCCATGTTGGTGGTACAATGATTGCTTCAGGCTATATTAATAATGCCCACGGTATGGCTCATGAAGCGCAACTCCACGCCTATGAATGGGCGAATGATAATAGTGAAATGGCTACGGCTGCTGCCAATGGATTAGGCATTTCTAATCATTCTTATGGATCATATCTTGGCTGGACATGGGATTATTTTGGTGATGATCGCTGGGCTTGGTTTGGAGATCTGGATGTGGATTCAACTGAGGATTACAAATTCGGTTTCTATAGTAATGCTACACGAAACTGGGATATTATTGCTTATAATGCACCCAATTACTTAATTGTGCATTCAGCAGGAAATGAACGTAACGACGGCGCAGCACCCGGAGCAGAACATTGGATATATTCACCAGCGGATAATGACTGGATCTTATCAACAGATACTCGAGANAGTGATGGTCCCTGGGATTGTCTTGGACATACTAAAACAGCTAAAAATATATTAACAGTTGGCGCTGTTGAAGATATAGTAGGAGGGTATGAATATCCCAATCAGGTTCAATTAGCTTCATTCAGTTCAGGTGGGCCTTTGGATGATGGACGTATCAAACCGGATATCGTTGCCAACGGTGCTGGATTATATTCATGCCTGGAGCAAAGTGATACAGATTATGGGTCCTATTGGGGGACTTCCATGGCTGCTCCCAGCGTGGCCGGTTCTTTAACCCTGGTGCGCCAACATTATGAAACGTTTATAGATACCAGTATAAGAGCCGCAACACTCAAAGGTTTGGCCATACATACAGCCGATGAAGCTGGCTCTCACAATGGGCCTGACTATAAGTTTGGGTGGGGATTAATGAATACAGAAAAAGCAGTTACATTAATTACTGAATTAGGTGATGGCCATGATCTCATTGAAACTGAACTACCTTATCTGGATAGCCTCGATTACCAATTCACGAGTTTAGGCGCCGATCCTTTCCGGGCAACATTGAGCTGGAGTGATCCGCCCGGAACGCCAGTTACACCCAGTATAGATCCTGGTGATATCATGCTGGTTCATGACTTGGATCTACGGGTTATTGACCCCAATGGGCAGGTTCACTTTCCATATAAATTGAACAAATTTGATCCGACTCAGGCAGCCTTTACCGGTGACAATATTATCGATAACGTTGAACAGGTGTTTATCGGTTTAACGACACCGGGAAACTATACAGTACGTGTAAAACACAAAGGCATTTTGCAGGCCGAACAAATTTTTGGGTTAATTGTTACATATGGAGCTAGTATTCCTGAAATGGTTCATGTTGCACCTTCGGGAAATGATGACACGGGCGATGGCTCAACTGACAATCCCTTTGCATCTATTCAAGCAGCTCTGGATTTTGCGGGAATGGGTGATACTATCCTGGTTGCCCCGGGGACGTACATGGAAAATGTTGAGCTTGAAAACCAAAACCTTGTGATCGCATCATATTATTTGCTAGATGGTGATTCGAGCCATATTGATAATACTATTATTAATGGTGGTGGTCAGGGAAAGGTTATATCCATGAATTTAGCCGGACCTAACACAAAGCTCATCGGATTCACTATAACAAATGGGTATACGACCTCTAGCGGTGCCGGGTTATATTGTTTAGATAGTAACCCGACAATTTCACATTGCATATTTAAGGAAAATAACGCAGGAATTAGTAATACATCGATTCATGGAGGGAGCATTACCGCAGACCATTCTGAAATCACTTTGGATCATGTAATGATCTACTCCAACTATGCTGCGGGGCATGGTGGAGGGGTGTATGCTAACTACAGCCAAATTAATGCATCAAACTTGCTAGTGGTTAATAATATTGCGAATGTAAAGGGTGGAGCGTTTTCATTCTATAAATCATCAGGAACATTTGACCATGTAACGATTGCGAGTGATTCAGCCCAGGTTGAGGGCGGTGCACTATTTATGCAGGAAAGTGAAGTAACGTTTACCAATTCCATAATCTGGGGGAATCGACCCCAGCAGATCGCCTTTTCTGAATATGGTGATCCATCTTTAGTTAATATATTTTATTCAATCCTCGATGAATTTGTAACCGGAGTAGAAACTCATAATAATGGAACAGTGAATTTTGGCCTTTTTAATGTGTTCGATGATAATCCATTATTTTGCGATCTGGATAGCGGTAATTATTATTTAGCTGAAAATTCACTCTGTGTCAATTCAGGTGAAAACGGAACACATATGGGTGTTTATGGAATAGGATGCAATGCAATATTAAAAATTGATGATCAAGCGCATATTGCTGAATTATTTACTTTGCGTAATCCATATCCAAATCCGTTCAATCCCTCTACGACAATTATTTACTCTATTACAGTACAATCCACTGTATTATTGCAAATATTTGATATCAACGGTCGCTTGGTAAAAACACTCGATAATGGAATAAAGCAACCAGGAGAATATAAATGTTTTTGGAACCCAAATAATATATCCAGCGGTTTGTATTTTGTACAGATGAATTATGAAGATCATGTGCAAACTCAAAAACTTATTCTATTAAAATAATGTCTGCAATCAGACCATTTCACTTGGCCATACCGGTTCATGATTTGGAAATCGCTCGTGAATTCTATGGAGACATTTTAGGCTGTTCCACAGGCCGAGAATCCGAAAATTGGATTGACTTCAATTTTTTTGGTCATCAATTGGTTACCCATCTGGATAAAAATATGAATATTTCCGATTCCACAAATACAGTAGATGGAAATCGAGTACCTGTTCCCCATTTTGGCATTATTTTAAAGAAAAAGGATTGGGATACACTGGCCAAAAAACTTTCAGCAGCGAATGTTGACTTCATCGTTGAACCGCGCACTCGATTTAAGGATAATACCGGTGAACAATCCACCATGTTTATCAAAGACCCCAGCGGAAATGCGCTGGAGTTCAAATCATTTCAGGATGATGGTCACATTTTTACAAGATAATGTCATGGAAACAAAACATAATGAAAAAGACATTACTTACAATATCATCAATTTTGTTTTATACATCTTTTGTATTTCCACAATCCAAGGTAAATGTTTAATAGCCTAAAAGAATATGGTGGGAACACCTTTAAGGTGGATGATGACTAACTACCTGAATCAAAAACCATTACCAATATCAGGAATTCCTTGGTTTTGTTATGTCATATTGATTGCCTCTACTTGTATAGCAGTTGGACTTCAATGGGATATTTCCTGGCATATGACAATAGGCAGGGACTCATTCTGGACTCCAGCCCATATGGTCATTTATCTGGGTGGTATTCTCGGCGGACTTATCAGCGCCATATTGGTTTTTAAAATGACGTTTTTTGATAAAAATGAAGGAATGAATTCAGGAGTAAAATTCTGGGGGTTTACGGGACCAATGGCAGCTGGGGTATGTATTTGGGGTG
>PAWC01000013.1 GCA_002713385.1 Fidelibacterota bacterium | reverse complement strand
TCGAAACAGATCATGACCCCTACTTTTGCGCCGGCGATATCAAAGACCTTGAGCGGCAGGTTTCCTGGGTCGAAGCAAGCCTTTTCTGTATCAAAAAGATGAATCTTGCGGTATTTCCCAATATAACCGTTGGGGCCTGTGATAACGGCGGAATTGTAAACATGATTTTTGTCGATTTCGGCAAGACCGGCGATTATAAATGTATTGTTTTTTTTTGCGACGGAGGTTAGGGCGTTGGTGGTGGTCCCTTCGGGAACTTGTTCTGCCAAGCCTTGGACCTCTTTCTTATTTTTGAACTGGTACCCTGTAGCAAAGAGCTCGGGAAGAACAAACAGATCGGCACTTTGACCTTCAAGAAGCTTTTCCACCCGGGCGAGGTTTTTCTGAACGTTTCCAAACACGGGGTTGTTTTGCACGAATCCTACTCTCATAGCGGGCTCAGTCCATTGAGAGGGGTTAAGTCAACCGGGAAGTTTTGTTTCTCAGCAAATGGTCAATGAGAGTCAAGGCGACCATGGCCTCGGCAATAGGAACGGCTCTGGGGGCAACACATGGGTCGTGACGGCCTTCAACACGGATCTTAGATTTTTTTCCTTTTTGGGTGATGGTTTCCTGCGCTTTGTTGATGGATGAAGTGGGTTTCACAACCAACTTAACAACGATATCCATGCCATTGGAAATGCCACCAAGAATTCCTCCGGCGTTATTGGTTTGAGTGGTAACCTTTTTGTTTTTCATGACAAAAATATCATTGCATTCCGATCCGGTCATGGTAGCGGTTTGGAATCCCGCGCCAATTTCCACCCCTTTTACTGCGGGGATACTCATGACTGCCTTGGCCAAGTCGGCATCCAGTTTATCGAAGACCGGCTCTCCCAATCCGGCGGGTACCCCCCTGGCAACTACTTCGACCACGCCCCCAAGCGAGTCGCCATTTTTACGAGCTTGCATGATGGCCGTCACCATTTTTTTGGCGGTTTTCGCATCCGGGCAACGCACGATATTTTTTTCTATTTCCTTGAAGTTTATGGTTTCTGCCGTGTGGTGTCCGATCTGCCGGGTAAACCCGGTGATGGTGATGTTATCCCGGGCCAAAAGTTTTTTGGCGATAGCTCCGGCAGCAACTCTGCCAACCGTTTCCCGGGCACTGGCTCGTCCACCACCCCGGTAATCCCGAAACCCATATTTCATGTCATAGGTGTAATCCGCGTGGCCGGGACGGTACAGGTGTTTAATCGATTCATATTTTGAGGAGTCGGCATCCTTGTTATTGACCCACATGGCAATGGGTGTGCCAGTGGTTATGCCCTTAAAAATACCCGACATAATTTGGATCCTGTCGCCTTCCTTACGGGTGGTTGTGACTTTGCTTTGACCTGTTCGGCGTCGGTCCAAATCTTTTTGAATATCAGATTCTTTAAGGGGCAAACCTGCAGGACAACCTTCTACCACCACGCCGACTCCACTACCATGAGACTCGCCCCAAGTGGTAATTTTAAAAAGTTTTCCGAAAGAACTGCCGTCCATAATTTTATAGGTCGAATGTAACGAAATCTGCCGGGTTGTTCCCGACAATCAGGACGTTCAATCGAGTGTTAAGGGTGTTAAATCTTTGAAAAATAAAGGCTACGTGCCTCAGGCGGGGGTGCGGGTGCCAAGGCCAGAAGACCTTGGTAAGTGATCCCGGTGTTGATGTGACTGGGGTGGGGATTTTACCTTTAAAATCCCGTTTCAGGATTCCTTCTCTTCTTCAGCTTTTAGATTATTGTCTACCAGTTGTCTCAGTTCCTTGCCGGCTTTAAAAAAAGGCACTTTTTTTGAAGGAACCTCGACTTTTTGTCCTGACTTGGGATTACGTCCAATCCGGGCATTTCTTTGCCGGATTCGGAAACTTCCAAACCCTCTCAATTCGACTTTTTTTCCTTCCGCCAACGATTCGGTAATACTTGAAAAAACAGTATTCACTACAACCTCGGTCTGTTTTTTTGTCAGGTTGATCTGGTTGGCTACTCTTTCAACAAGTTCCGCTTTAGTCATTAAAAAGTTCCCCCCCACCGGTAAACATTTTAACTGCCTCTTTGAACATGGAATTCGGGGAAGTATATCATTCGCTGAAATTAAGTCAAGCCCAATCTTTTAATGGGTTTACCCGTTTTAAAGGCCGGGTTTCGGTGCCCTGAAAAGTTCCTTTTGGGAGATTGGTACAACGGGGTATGATGGCTTGAATAAGGGGAGTGGAATAGGATTTGTTTGTAGGGGAAGTCTTGTAACCAATTGCTTTATTGTGGAAACCAGATATATTGCAGGCGGGGAAGGGATGCAGGTATTAAGGTTTCGACAAGCCTGCTGGAAAGTGAACTCTGGAGGAGCCAGTCGAAAAAAGGTGTTTTTTCTTTTTCTTCAATAACTTTGGGCCTTCCTTCGACACCGATTTTTTTTGCCAGGAGTTCGAGGGTTTTTTCGAGTCCGCCTATTTCATCTATCAGTTTTAACTTAAGAGCCTGCTGGCCGGTCATGATCCTTCCATCGGCAATCTCCTTGACCTCCGACACGGACAGTCCCCGGCCTTTAGCAACGGCCTGAANAAATTGCTGGTGTACATCGTCCACGACATTTTGCAACAGTTTTCGCTCTTCCNGGTTCATGGCCCGTAAGGGGGAACCCACATCCTTGTATTTGCCGCTCTTAATGATAACCGGCTTAACGCCGATTTTATTTGTTAGTTCCTCAATATTGCTAAAAGCCATCACTGCCGCTATGCTGCCTGTCAGGGTACCGGGATTTGCCAGAACGTAATCGGCCGCGCAGGCAATATAATATCCGCCCGAGGCCGCCACCGTTCCCATGGAAGCATAAACCGTTTTATGATCGGCCCTCAGTTTCATGATTTCGCTATAAATCTCCTGCGCCGGGGTAACCGCTCCCCCTGGAGAATCAATGCGCAGGAGGATGCCTCGTACTCCCGGATTATGACGATAGTCGGAGAGCTGGCGGACAATGTTTTGGGAATCCATGAGCATTCCCTGAATGCGGACTAGGGCAATTTCTCCGGAAGGGGATTTCCAGCGATCCGGCAACAAAGCAGAGCCGACGGCTACCAGAACCATCAAGGCAAGGAGTCCTGCTGAAAACCGTAAAAAGGATCTCAAGAAGGATCTCTGAGGTTTATTTTGGGTAGTAGGTTCCATAGTCAGGACTCTGGACCCATCCGGGTCCAGAGTTCATCAGGTTTTATTCTTCTTTAAAGTCATCCAGGTCCACCTGTTCTTTTTCGATTTGCGAAATGTCGAGGTTTTCCTTATAGGCTTTAATACTTAAAGCAATCTTTTTATTAGTGGTATCCACTTTTATCACTTTTGCCTTGATCTCATCATCCACTGCAACTGCGGACTCAGGATCAGAAATCTTTTCCGAACTGAGCTGCGAAACATGGATCAGGCCTTCTAATCCGTCCCCAAATTCCGCGAACGCGCCGAATCCGGTCACCTTGATGATCTTGCCGCTGACTTCAGTGCCGATAGGATAGTTGGCCGCAATATCATCCCAGGGATCAGGCTGCAACTGTTTGGCCCCAAGAGAAATCCGGCAGTTATCTTTGTCGATGCTGAGTACCGCCGAGGTGATCCTATCTTTTTTCTTCAGGACTTCAGAAGGATGCTTGATTTTTTTCCAGCTCAAATCGGAAATATGGATCAGGCCATCCACGCCGTCTTCCAGTTCCACGAAGGCACCAAAATCGGTCAGGTTGCGAACCGTGCCCTCGACTTCAGAACCAATGGGGTACTTGTCTTCAATTTGTTCCCACGGGTTGGGCTCTATTTGTTTCATGCCGAGTGAAATCCGTTTTTTATCTTTGTCGAGGGTCATTACGATGGCTTCCACCTCATCCTCGATCGAAACTATTTTACTCGGGTGCTTGACATGGCGGCTCCAGCTCATTTCGGAAATGTGGACCAACCCCTCGATGCCTTTTTCAAGTTCCACAAATACCCCATAATCAGTGATACTGACCACCTTTCCCTTGATCTGTGTATTGACCGGGTATTTGCTATCAACATCAACCCAGGGATCGGCGCTGGTTTGCTTGAGACCTAACGAGACGCGCTCCTTTTCCTTGTCGTATTTGAGAACCATGACAGTGACTTTGTCGCCAATGGAAAACATTTCGGAGGGATGGTTGACCCGGCCCCAGGACATGTCGGTAATATGAAGCAGGCCGTCAATTCCGCCCAGGTCGATGAACACTCCGTATTCGGTGATATTTTTGACAATGCCCTCGATGAGGCTGCCTTCACTCATTTTCTCCAGAGTGCCTTCGCGTAGTTGTTTGCGTTGTTCTTCAAGAAGAATTCTTCGCGACAGAACAATATTGCCGCGTTTTTTATTCATCTTGATGATTTTCATGTCGAATTTTTCGCTAATCAGTTTTTCCAGATTGCGAATCGGGCGCAGGTCGATCTGGGAACCTGGCAGGAAGGCTTTAAGTCCTATTTCGACGGTTAACCCGCCTTTGGCTTTGGCGATCACCACACCCTGAATGATTTCATCCGCCTCATAAGTCTTGACCAGATCATCCCAGATTTTAATTTTATTGGCCTTTTCCTTGGACAAGACAACATTGCCATTGTTGTCTTCTACCTTTTCAAGATAGACCTCAACCTCATCTTCAACTTGCAGGTTCTTGCCGTTTTCGGGGAATTCGGAAAGCGAGACCATGCCCTCCGATTTAAAGCCCACATCGATGGTGGCCAGCCCATTGGAAATGGCGATTACCTTTCCAATGATGATCTGCGAAGCTTTGAACCGGCCGAGACTCTCGCTGAAATAATTTTCCATTTCCTCATAGGCCGCGATCTGGTTGGGAGTTAATTCCTCCATTTCCTCCTTGTCATCGTTTGCCATTTGCTCTAGCAATTCTTTGGATATTTTCATGACCTGCTGATTCTCACTTTCTTTCGGGTTGTTTAAAGGTTGTTTATATTTTTTAAAACATGATTGGTGACTTCTTCAATGCTTAACCCTGTGGTGTCGACTTCCAGAGCATCTTCCGCCATGACCAGTGGAGAAATCTTTCGATTTCGGTCTTCATGGTCGCGTTGCCGGACTTCCTCGATTATAATTTTCAAATCCAAATTCGGATTTTTTGATTTCAGTTCCTCATAACGCCGCCGACCCCGCTCATCCGCATCGGCGATGAAAAAAAATTTTTTGTCGGCTTGGGGAAAAACGACCGTCCCAATGTCTCGTCCATCCATAACCACGTTACCCGCTTCGCCGATCTGGCGTTGTTTGGCCACCAGAATCTCGCGAACGGATTTCTGCGCGGCAACCGTGGCAGCCCCTCTGCCTACCGTTTCATTTTTTAAATGGGCCATTGCGTTTTCCCCATCCACCAGCACCAATTGTCCATCAGCACTGGGAACAAATTCAATATCCAGGCTCCCGGCAATCTGTGCCATAGCCGTTTCATCGGCAGGGCCCATGCCTTTTTTCTGCGCGGTCCAGGCCACGGCCCGATACATAGCACCGGTATCGATGTATCGGTAGTTCAGCCGCTTGGCGACCAACTTGGCGACAGTACTTTTCCCACTGCCTGCTGGTCCGTCTATCGCGATAATCATTCCTTTAGATTACGTTAAGCCGGTATTTGTTCGCGGCCATAAATTCTTCTTTCAATGCCTCCCCGTCTCCCTTTTCGATAGTACTGCGGATTTCATCCAATTTGTTCTGGAACCGGTCGATCAGGTCCAGCGAATGGTTGCGGTTAGAAAGGCAGATATCCCGCCACATTACTGGGTCGCTGGAGGCGATCCTTGTGATGTCTTTCAGTCCGGCGCCTGAAAAGGCGGTGACTTCACGGTCGTCCTGGGTTCTCAAGGCCCCAAGCGTGTTCATCAGGGCGTAAACCACGATGTGAGGCAAATGGCTCACCGCTCCAAAAACGAAATCGTGTTCTTCCGCAGATAAGTTGATGACTTGCATTCCCACTGCCTGCCAGAGCGCGCTGATTTTTTCCAAAGCCTTATTATTGGTTTTCCCGGTCGGGGTAACGATACATTTTGCGTTCTGATATAAATCCGCGGTGGAAGCTTCCAGTCCGGAGTTTTCCCCTCCGGCGATCGGATGCGACCCAACAAAATAAACGCCTTCCGGAACCAATTTTTCAGTCTCCTTGACGATCGGCTCTTTTACCGAGCCGACATCGGTGATCAAGGTGCCGGGTCGGATTTTTGAAATCATGTTTTGAATCAGCGGAATGATGGATGTGACCGGTGTGCAAAGCACGACCAGGTCCGCACCTTTCACTGCATCTGCCAAATCCGTGGAGCAATGATCGATAACCTTCAAAGCCCGGGCTTTTTCCAGGTTTTCACGGTTTCTGCCATATCCCGTAATCTCTTCCACCAGGCCCCGTTCTTTGCATGCCCTGGCCAAAGAGGCCCCCAGCAGGCCAACACCAATAACGGTCATTTTCCCAAAAAGTTTCATGCTTGTTCCTTTTCGGGGTAAGAGCCCAGCACCCGCAAAAACAGGGCCTGTTTGCTCAATGTTTTTAAGACGCGCTCGACCGTCTTATCTTCCACGTGGCCCATAAAATCAACATAGAACAAATATTCCCAAGGCCGGTTGCGCAGGGGCCGGGATTGTATTTTCGATAAATTGATTTTGTTTCTGGCGAACAACTGCAGGGTTTTGAGCAAAGACCCGGATTCATCGGCGATGGAAAACATGATGGATGTTTTATTCTTTTTGGCTCTTTTTGCCTTGTCTTTCGAAATGATTAGAAAGCGGGTGTGGTTTTCAGCCCGGTCCTGAATATTTTTCGCGACAATTTTTAATCCATAAACCTCCGCGGCAAGTTCTCCGGCAATGGCAGCGGAATTTTTATTTTGTTTGCTCAATTGGGCCGCCTCGGCAGTGCTGGAAGCGGGGATCTGCTCAACCCCCGGCAGGTTGCGGTTCAGCCAGTTTCTGCACTGGGCGAAAGGCTGGGGATGTGAATAAATTTTCTGAATTTTTTTCCGGTCGGCAAGGGGAGACAAAAGAAAAAGCCCAATGGGCAATCGGGTCTCATTGCAAATATGAAGCGGTGAATCGACAAAACAGTCCAGAGTCAGGTTGATAACCCCCTCAATGGAATTTTCCACCGGCACGACCCCATAATCGGAATTGCCCAACTCGACTTCCGAAAAAATGGTTTCAATATTTCCGCATGGATTGAAAGTGCAGGAATGGCCAAAATGCCGCACGGCCGCTTGATGGCTGAATGTGGTTTCCGGCCCGAGAAAAGCNATCTTCAAAGGCTTTTCCAAAGCCAGTGTGGCGGAGAACAACTCACGAAAAATGGATTCAATGGCAGGGGCAGGAAAAGGACCTTTGTTCTGGTCCTTCAGCCGNTCAAGGATAGCCCGCTCGCGGTGGGGAACATGGTAATGGTTCTCTTTCCCCTGACGGGACTTCTCATCGCCGATTTTCTGGGCCAACTGGCCACGGCGACTGATCAGCTTTANCAGCTGGTCATCAATCTTGTCAATCTGCTGGCGCAGATCATCTAACTGGGACAAAAAACAGATACCGCCTTTACTAGGATTTCCCGCAATCGCTTGATGGGATGCTTGATAATTTCATAATCCAGCCCTAAAATGCAAGCAAAATTTAGAAAAGTTGCAGATTACTAGGCACCCCTTGGCAGGGGAGGCAGTTAGCAATGACTTTTTGAGCCGAGATAACTCTTGCTCGCCAAATAAAGCGATTGCTCGTTGGCTCCACGCCCAGTGGGATTTTGAGGTTATGAATTATGATATTGCTTGAGTTCAGTATGAGCCCTATGGATAAAGGGGAAAGCGTCAGCGAACAGGTTAGCCGTTCCCTTAAAATTATTGATGAAAGCGGTGTGCCCTATCGGCTCAATCCGATGGGAACGGTGTTGGAAGGCGAGTTTGATGAAGTTATGGGGGTGNTCAAACAATGTTACGAAACGATGAGGAAGGATTGCAAACGCATTACCTGCGGNATCAAGATCGATTACCGGGAGGGAAAATCGGGCCGGTTGGATTCCAAAATCGCCTCCATCGAAAATAAGTTGGGAAAAGAAATGAAGAAGTAGAAGCGAAAACCTTTTATTATTTCAGTTGCATTAGTTTTTTTCGGATGTAATGCACGACAGCGCGGATTTCTTTTTGCGTGAGGTTCGATCCCCAGGGCATCATGGCGGTGCCTTTTCTTCCCTCAGTTACAGATTGTATCATTCGTTCTTCTGTCAGTTCTTTTTTCGATTGCTCTGCGGTGAAATTTTTTGGTGGTGGGTTNAGCACGTTGGCCGCAAAGGTCTTGCCATCGCCTTTATCCCCGTGGCAGGCCTGGCAATGTTTGTAGAAAATATCTCTTCCTGTTTCCAAATTGGCAGGGTTTGCGTATACGTGAGGCGCCCAATGGATGAGGACCCATAACAGGGCGATTCTTGCAACTTGCCTGTTCACTATCTTACATCTTCAAGTTTTTCGATCAACAGAGTCTGGATCATGTGTTCCTTTAATTTGCGGATCACCTTATTGAAGTCCAGGTGCGGATTTTTCAGGGACACATAAAAAACATCAATCGCCCGGTCCCCCTGGGTGGAAATCTTGGCCCGGTGAATCCGGATGCCGAAATCTACAAATACAGTGGAAACTTTGTAGAGCATACCAATATGGTCCCGGGCTTCAACCCGGATTACGATGAATGGATTGTCCGTCNTTTTTTCAACATGCACCCTAGGGACCATGGCCATCTTTTTCTGCCCGCCCACGTACCGAGTTCGGGATTTCAACAGGTCCTGTAAACTGANTTCCCCGGAAAACAGCCGACTCAAGGTATTTTTAATATCTTTCCAGATTTCAAAGTCATCAGCTGTGCTGTTGGTGCCTGCTTCGACTTGTATCGAGACAATCACCATTCCATCCTGTTTGAGATAGAAATGCGCACCAAGAATGTTCAGGTTTTTGGCGGTGACGGTACCCACCAGTTTTTTGAAAGCCTCACTTCCTGTGGGGCAACAAAGGGTCAGGTTATGGTAGTTCCCTTCTTCACGGAACTGGTGATGCAGAATAAACAGTTTATCCTTAAAAGACCGGATGAGGCGGATATGAAGTGCCACCTCTTCGGAAGAGGCGGTCATCAAATAATCTTTGGGCATTTGGCGAAGATGTTCTTCAATATCGTTTACAGGCAGTTCCCGATGCAGGGCTTTGAAAACCCCGACCCGGGTGGCCCGGGGTTGCTGTTCCAGGGACTTCGGGTTTTCCAGGTATTTCAGGGTTCTTTCATATAACTCTGAAAGCAATATCTTTTTCCAGGCGGTCAGGGTTCCCGGAGCNACCGCCCGCAACTCGGCATAACTGAGAAGGTAGAGTCCTTTCAACTTTTCCAGGTTTTCAACTGTGTTTCCGAATTGCTGGATAACCCCAGGTTGGTGAATATCCTGATGCAAGGCCGTGTCGATCAGGGTGTAAGGATTATCGAGAAAGAATTGCAGGGTTTGGGCATCCGCTTCTTCCAGATTCAGCCTTTCCGTAACGGATTTCAAAAATTCCTGGTGGCCCAATTCGTCATTGGGCATTTTTCGCACCGATTGAAGAAGAGCCGATAATTTCAGAACTCCTTTCCCTGGGTAATCACGATACAAGGCGGAGAGGTCGGTAGGATTGGTGATGCTGGAAATGGCCAATTCATCCAAAAAGCGGATGATGCGCAGGGAATGTTCATCGGCGGTGTAATGATGATAGAAGTCATGGTTCACCTTGCAGTGCGCAAGGCCGAATTCTGGCAAGATTTGTTCAAGAATGCGAGTTTCGTGCATCAGTCGCAGGATTTTTTCTGCGGCGTCATCGTCCAGNATGGAAAACAGGAAATCTCCAACCTCCTTGCCCTTCATGAATTGCGCGTTAACGAGGTTTTTGTTCAATCGCATTTGCCGACGGAGCTTGAAATCCGGCATGACCTGATGTTTTCTGCACAGTTCCAGCGCCGTCAATAAAAGGGATTTGTCTTTTTTAAAATCCTCTTTCNTATCACCCTCGTAAATCAGGGAGGAATCTGAAATATGGAATCCATGCCCTAAGGACTTTTTGGTCAATGAGGAGATTACTTTTTTGAGAGACCTTTTGGGTTGCCGGCAATGCTCGAAAAGGTTTTGGGAAAAATTATAGATATTTGTGGCGTGTAGATAGTAGTCGCGCATGAACTCTTCAACGGGTTGGCCATCGGTGGAAGACAGGTATCCCAGATTGGCCGCCAGTTGTTTCTGGATGTCGAAAGTCAGGACATCGGTTTTTTTCTCGGTCAGATAATGCAGTTCATTGCGGACTCGAAGGGAAAAATCAACCGAATGGTAGAGCGACTCGATTTCCGGCCGGGACAGAACATGGGTCTCATTGATTTCACGAAGCGAGTGGCATCCGTAGCGCACGGCGGTGGCCCAAAGGGCGTNGTGGTAGTCCNTCAANCCCCCCGGTCCGTTTTTAATATCCGGCTCCGGATGACAAACTACCCCCTCCTCCTGACCGTGCCGGGTGTATTTTTCTTTCAATTTAGAATTCAANAANTGTTTTACATTTTTTTGTAAAACATTTTTATGGATGGAGTTGTAGAACTTTTCATAAGTGCTTCGGTTGCCAATGAGAAACCGGGTTTCGATCATAGAGGTTTTGATGGTCAGATCCTCCCGGGCAAGTTTTATGCAGTCTTTAATCGTACGGGAGCTGTGCCCGATTTCCATGTCGAATCCCCAAATAACCGAAAGCGCATCCTTAATGAAAGTTTCAGTGAGAGGCTGGGGTTTTGCGGAAAGAAGAAACAACAGGTCGATATCTGAAAGTGGATTGAGTTCCCCCCGGCCATAACCTCCCACCGCAATGAGAGAAAAATCTTCCAGGACGCCGGCTTCGGCATAAACCTCAAGTTGTGTCATGGAAAGAAGGACATGCCGGATGACTTCATCGATCAGGCTGGTATGGGCCTGGATGATTTCGCGTCCGCCGATTCCTGAGCGATGCCAGCTCTTGATCCTTTCCTTCTCCTCGTACAATAATTTTTTAAAGGCTTGGAAATAGGGCAGTCTTTGCCGGGGATCGGGCGGAATATTCTTTACCTGGCTGAAATCAATCGCCAGTCGGTATACATGTTCAGAAATGTCCATAAAGGAAAAATTAGCAGGGAAAAGAGTTTATTTAAAAAGAATAAAACAATTATCTCATATTTCAAACATTGTTCATTCCCGTATATATAGGAAGGCTTCCCGAACTGTTTTGCTTGCCTCTCTCTCGGTTCATTTTTTCGGTGCTTTTGTGGGGAATGGTCTGACCAAAATTGCTTGACAAGAAGGGGCTAATAATTTAGCTTAACCGTTCTTCTAACAGACATTAGATGCTGCACTTTCCTGTTATTTCTACCACTCGCGATTTGGTTATTTTAGCAATTCGTTATTTAGATAAATTCAATCTGGGATTGCGGGAATAATAAACCGAGAAGGCTAAGGAAAGGTAGATATTTAATTTTTAAAGTAATTTCTTATTGGGGTAAAGACGATGTCAGAACAACCAGATATTATTTATACGAAAGTGGATGAAGCGCCTCAGCTTGCGAGTGGATCTTTTCTTCCCATCATACAAGCATTTACCCAGGCGGCAGGGATTAACGTGGGTACAATGGATATTTCGTTAGCCGGACGGATCATTTCTCAATTTCCTGAGAGACTCAAACCAGAGCAGCAGCAGCCGGACGATTTGGCTTTATTGGGTGAATTGGTACTTCAACCCGATGCCAATGTTATCAAGCTTCCTAATATCAGTGCTTCCAATCCCCAAATTAAGGCGGCTATCGAAGAATTGCAATCGCAGGGCTATGATCTTCCGGATTGCCCTGAAGATCCGCAAAATGATGACGAAAAGAAAATTAAATCCAAGTACGACAAAGTTAAGGGAAGCGCGGTCAACCCTGTTTTGAGACAAGGGAATTCGGACCGCATGGCCGCCGTTTCGGTCAAAAATTACGCAAAGAGTAATCCGCACAAAATGGGCCCATGGTCCAAGGACTCCAAAGCGAATGTCGCGACCATGAAGAGTGGAGATTTTTGCTCCAACGAAAAATCTACGACCATTACCGACCAATCAGCAGGAAACGGTAAGATTGAATTTGTGGCCGAGGATGGAAGCATCACGGTGTTGAAAGATAAAGTTTCCTTTGAGACGGGCGATGTAGTCGATGCGACCAATATGAGTTGCAAGGCTTTACGCCAGTTCATTAAAGAGCAAGTAGCGGAAGCAAAAAAAGCCAATGTTTTACTGTCTTTGCACATGAAGGCCACCATGATGAAAGTTTCCGACCCTATCATCTTTGGTCATGGCGTTACGGTTGTTTTTGCGGACCTGTTTGAAAAGCATGCGGACGTTTTTGAAAAACTAGGTGTGAACGCCAATAACGGTTTAGGCGATGTTTACGCAAAGATAAAGAGTTTGCCCGCCGACCAACAGAAAGAAATCGAAGCGGATATTCAGACCTGCATCAAGAATGGACCGGATCTGGCGATGGTGGACTCCGACAAAGGCATCACAAATTTTCATGTTCCGAGTGACATCATTGTCGATGCTTCCATGGCCGCTACGATTCGTACCTCCGGGCAAATGTGGGGCCCTGATGGCAAGGCCTATGACACCCTGGCCATGATACCGGATAGCAGTTATGCCGGTATTTATCAGGCGACCATCGATTTTTGTAGAGAGAATGGCGCATTCGATCCAACCACTATGGGAACGGTGCCTAACGTTGGCCTCATGGCAAAAAAGGCGGAGGAATACGGGTCTCACGATAAAACATTTGAAGCGGCTGGAAAAGGCACCATCCGATTGCTTGATGGGGCTGGACAAGTTCTGCATGAGTTCGATGTAGAAGAGGGAGATATCTTCCGCGCTTGTACGGTAAAAGATATAGCCATCAAAGACTGGGTTAAACTGGCTGTCAATAGAGCCCGGCTCTCTGCAACCCCTGTTGTTTTTTGGTTGGACAAGAACAGGGCGCACGATGCCCAGATTATCGAAAAAGTAAACCTCTATTTGAAGGATCACGATACCAACGGCCTGGACATTCAAACTATGGCACCGGTGGTTGCAATGAATCACTCCCTCAAACGTGCTAAAGAAGGCAAGGATACTATTTCTGCAACGGGGAACGTCCTGCGGGATTATCTGACCGATCTGTTCCCAATTCTGGAGCTGGGCACGAGCGCAAAAATGCTCTCAATCGTACCGCTTATTAATGGCGGAGGTCTTTTTGAGACCGGAGCCGGAGGGTCTGCTCCTAAACATGTTCAACAGTTTCTCGAAGAAGGGCATTTGAGATGGGAGTCTCTGGGAGAATTTTTGGCTCTATCTGAATCTTTGGCGCACTTGGGCCGAGCAAAGGACAATAAAAAAGCTGCAATTCTGGCGGAAACCCTGGAACGGGCTAGCGGCACGTTGATGGATAATAAAAAGTCGCCCGGTCGTGAGGTCGGCCAGTTGGATAATGCAGGCACCCATGTTTACGAAACGCTTTATTGGGCGCAAGAACTTGCTAAACAAGATGGTGATGCGGACCTTAAAGCGAGTTTTACTCCAGTTGCCAAGGAACTTGAGGCAAAACTGGATGTCATTTTTGACGAGATGAAGGTTTCCAATGGAAAGCCTAAAGATATCGGTGGCTATTATCTGCCGGATCCAGAAAAGGTTAAGGCGGCGACACGTCCGAGCGCAACCTTCAACAAAATATTGGACAGCTTGAATAATTGATCTTGTGGAGAACCTTCGCTGGCAACGAGCGATAGCTCTACTTAGCTAGCACTGAGCTATCTCAGCTCAGGAAGCCATTACCAAATTTCCACCGGGCGTGGCCCGGCGGCTATTAACAGGTCAAACCTGGTGCAGGTTTGCTTTCATGTAGAGGACTGCTATGTCAAGCGCAAGAAAAAAAATCACGGTAGTTGGCGCGGGTCAGGTTGGCTCCACCGTTGCTCAGTTGACAGCTTATAAAAACCTCGGCGATGTAGTGA